>CAKSPL010000001.1 GCA_934481325.1 uncultured Eubacteriales bacterium
CCTCTCTTGCTTCGTCCCCGGGGGCAAAGACTTCGTTTGCCGCCGTGGCACGCGGGCTGTTGCCCCCTGCGCCGTTAATCAGCACCGAGGTGCGCCCCAATTCCTTCAGCACCCCTGCGTGCGCCGCCAGCAGAGAGTCCTTATCCAACACGTCGCAGGGGTAAGCCGCCGCCGTGCCGCCCGCATCGCAGATGCGCCCGGCAAGCTCCCGTGCGCCTTTTTCGTTGCGGTCAAGCAGAGCCACGGCATAGCCGTTTTTCGCCATTTCCAGCGCAAACGAGGAGGGCAATACTCCCGCCGCTCCCGTAATGGTGCACACTCTTTTTGCTTCCATATTATTTGTCTCCTTTTTCAATCGCTTCTATCATACCGGCAAGGTACATTGCACCGAGCGCACGGTCATACAGTCCGTAGCCGGGGCGTCCGTTCTCCCCCCAAATCATCCGCCCGTGGTCGGGGCGGACGTAGGAATCAAACCCGCCGCGATGCAGGGCCTTCACAATCCCGTAAATATCCAACGAGCCGCATTCCGTGGGATGTGCCACCTCGTGAAAACGGCGGTATCCGGTGCGCTTGATGTTGCGAATGTGGGCAAACGGGATGCGTTTTGCGTACTTTTGCGCCATACGCACCAGGTCGTTGTCAGGGTCGGCACCGAGGGAACCCGTGCAGAAGGTCAGTCCGTTTTCTTCCTCATCCACCAGCTTCAAAAACCGATCGATGTTTTTTTCCGAGGTGATAATCCGCGGCAAGCCGAAAATGCCCCACGGCGGATCGTCCGGATGAATTGCCATATGAATACCGGAGGCCTTTGCCACCGGAATCACCGCCTCCAGGAAGGCTTGCAGATTGTGCCAGAGCTGTTCCTCCCCCACGTTTTCGTATCGTGCCAGCAGGGCGCGCAATTCCGCGCGGGTATAGCTTTCATCCCATCCGGGGAGGGAGAGACCCTCCTTGGCGGGGTCCATCGCCCGCACGGTCTCCTCCTCGTATGCCAGGGAATTTGCACCGTTTTCCATCGGGCGGTGCAAATCACTGCGAAGCCAGTCAAACACCGGCATAAAGTTGTAGCAAACGCACCTGACGCCCGCCTCGCCGAGGCGGCGGAGGTTTTCGCAATACGCGTCAATCATCGCGGGAGCTTTCCCGGAGCCGAGTTTGATCTCCTCCGGCACCGGCACGCTTTCCACCACCTCAAACAAAAGCCCGTGTGCCGCCGCGTCCTCGCGGATTTTCGCAATGCTCTCCCGGGACCAAACGCCGCCGGGCGGCACGTCATATACGGCACTGACCACGGATTTTACCGCGGGAATCTGTGAAATCGCGGTCAGCGTCACCGGGTCACCGTCGCCGTAATGGCGAAAGGTCATCATCATACGGAGTTCCTCCTCTCTTTTCGCGGACAGGTAAACGATAAAGCCGACCTCGCGTCAGCCTTTCTCTTGATGATATTGTAGCATTTCTTTTGTGCAAATAAATTGACTATTTTTTCATAAAACATTGCAAATCGGTTCATTCTATGTTATACTGTTCCCAAAGGAGGGATGGTATGAAGCTGTTTGAAGCCTCGGACGGAACCGAAATGATTCATCATTCCATTGATACGGAGCCGGACGAACGCAATTTTCCCCTGCACGCGCACAAATTCTGTGAAATTTTCTGTTTCTTTGGGGGGGACGGCGTTTACACGGTTGAGGGGCGGGACTACCCCCTCTCCCCGGGGGCGATTCTGCTGTTTCGGGAAGGGGAAACGCACAAGCTGCACATCCGCCCGGAAACCCCATACGAGCGGATTGCCGTGCATTTTGACCTTACCGCCTGCCTTGGCGAAAATGCGGCGTATCCCCCCATACGCGCGCTGTTTTCGGACCGCCTCCCCGGTTGCGGCAATCTGTTTCTCCCCACCGGGGCGCACGCCGAATTTATCGAAAGCATTTTTTCCCGCCTTTGCCGCAAAAGCGGCGGAAAACCAGAATTCCGCGCACGCCTTTCGGCATTGCTGCCCGCCCTGCTGTTGGAGCTGACCGAGCTTGCCGAAGCTCCCGTTTTTGCCCCGCACGGCAAGGATACTATGACCGTAGCCGGCATCGTGGACTACATCAACCGCAACCTCTTTACCATATCGGGCGTGGAGGAGCTGGAACGGCATTTCTATCTCAGCCGCTCCACCCTCAACCGCCTGTTCCGCCGCTCGGTCGGCTCCTCGGTGTGGGATTTTGTGGTGATTAAGCGTCTGCACGCGGCGCGGCGAATGATCCGCGCCGGAAAGCCAGCCGCCCTTGCCGCCGATACCTGTGGCTTCGGGGATTATTCCGCCTTTTACAGAAGCTATTGCAAAACCTTTGGGGAAAGCCCGCGCGGAGAAAAAAATCCCGCAAAAAGCCGAATAGGGGTTGCAAAAGAACCGGAAATGTATTAAAATAGTACTGTTTGAGGACGCTAACCGGAAAGCGTCCATTCCATAGAACCGAGGACGAAATATGAGCTACAAAACCGAATTGCACTGTCACAGTGCGGGCGTGAGTGCCTGCGCACGCATTGCCCCTGCCGACATCGCGGAAAAATACCTTGCCGCAGGCTATACCACCGTGGTGCTGACCAACCACCTGAGCTTTGTCACCTTCTCCCCCGACAACTATCACGGCTCCTACGATTGGCAGGAGAAGATGGACTTTTTCCTTGCCGGCTACCACGCATTGAAAGAGGCGGCAGGGAATCGGCTGAACGTTCTGCTTGGCGCGGAAATCCGCCTTTATAAGCACGAAGCCACGGACTATCTGGTATACGGGCTGACCGAGGACTTTCTGCGCACCCACCCGGGCATCCTGGATACCGACTTTCCCGTTTTTTCTCAGTGCGTGCGCGCGGCGGGGCTGTTTTTGGTACAGGCGCATCCCTTTCGCAATCATATGGTAGTCACCGAGCCGAGCCTACTGGATGCCATCGAAACCTACAACGGCAATAAGCACTGCGCCTCCCGCAACGATATGGCGGAAATCTGGGCGGAGCGTTTCCATATGCGGAAAACCTCCGGCTCTGACCTGCACCGCCCGGCGGACGATGCCTGCGCCGGCATCCGCACCGAAACGCCGATTACCACCAACGAAGAATTGCTGGCGGTTCTGCGCTCCGGCAACTATACCCTGATTCAGGAAGCCAAAAATCTGCAGGAGGACTGAGCGGAACGATGAGCTACAAAACCGAATTGCACTGTCACAGTGCGGGCGTGAGTGCCTGTGCGCACATCTCTCCCGCGGAGCTGGCGGAAAAATACATTGCCGCAGGCTATACCACCGTGGTGCTGACCAATCACCTGAGCCTTTCCACCTTTGCCCCCAACAATTATCACGGCACCTATGACTGGCAGGAGAAGATGGACTTTTTCCTTGCCGGCTACCACGCATTAAGGGAGGCGGCAGGGGATCGGCTGAACGTTCTGCTTGGCGGGGAATTCCGCCTTTTCAAGCACGAGGCCACGGATTTTCTGGTATACGGACTGACCGAGGCGTTTCTTCGCACCCACCCGGACATTCTGAGAACCGGATTCTCCATCTTCTCCCAGCGTGTGCGCGCGGCGGGGCTGTTTGTGGTGCAGGCGCATCCTTTCCGCAAAAATATGATGATGACCGACCCGAAATTGTTGGACGCGATAGAAGCCTACAACGGCAACAAACGCCACCCCTCCCGCAATGACTTTGCGGAATTGTGGGCGGACCGCTTCGGGATGCGGAAAACCTCCGGCTCCGATGTGCACCGCCCGGAGGACGACGCGTGTGCCGGCATCCGCACCGAAACGCCGATTACAAGCAACGAGGAATTGTTGGAGACTCTGCGTTCCGGCAATTACACCCTGATCAGAGAAGCCGCAAATTTAATGGAGGACTGAACGATGAAACTGCTCTGCCTTGGCACGGGTGCCGCCGACTGGACCGATAAGGATCGGGTTCCCGGCCCTGCGTGGCGAAACTTCACCAGCACCCTGATTGACGGGACGCTTCTGATTGATCCGGGTCCGCACATTTTCCGTTTCGCAAAGGAACACGACCTCCCGGACCTTTTTGACGGCGTAACCGACGTGTTGGTAACCCACTCACACGGGGATCATTTCTCGCCCACGGCGGTCAAAGCCTTGTGGGAGAAAAAGCCGCGGCACCTTATCGGCGGCTTCGGCTGTATGCAATGCCTCACGGAGTACGATCCGTTTTTCGCCGCAAAGGTGAATTTTACGGAACTGAAACCGTTTGACGGCACTGCCGCGGCAGGCTATGACATCTTTACCCTGCCTGCCAACCACAGCACCGCCGTACCGGGCGAAGTTCCGTTCCACTACATCCTGCAAAAAGACGGAAAATCGCTTTATTACGGGCTGGACGGCGGCTGGATGCTGCGGGAAAGCTGGAACGCTTTCCGCAAATGGGCGCACTTTGATGCGATGATTCTTGACACCACCGTGGGAGATGTGGAGGGGGACTTCCGCATTTTTGAGCACAACAATATCCGGATGGTGGAGGAGATGGTATCCACCTTCCGAAAGCTTGGCGTGCTGAAACCGCAAAGCAGAGTTTTTGCCGACCATATGGCAAAAACCCTGCATACCGACCACGAAACACTGGCAGCGCGCCTTGCGCCTTCCGGCATCACCCCCTGCTTTGACGGGATGGAAATCGAAATCTGAACCCGCCGGAGTGCCGGCTATTCTGTCAGGCATAAAAAAGACCGGGCATATGCCCGGTCTTTTTTTTATGCCGCAAAGGTACACTGCCGTATCTCAAACGAGGAATCCTGAGGCGAGGTGCCAAACACCAGCAACAGGGTTTTTCCGTTCCGTTCCAGAATCCCGTAAACCGAGGAGCGTGAAGCGGCAAACAGCAAAAGCAAGGTGTCCTCGCCGCTCACGGGGTCATACATCCGCACGGAATTCGGCGTGTTATAAATCAGCTTGCCTTCATACACGCACAAGCCCGAAAAGCACGCGGTGTAATAAGTGCTGCTGTCCTGCTTCCACTCCCCGCCGATCGGGGTTACCGCCGTCATATTCGCCGCGTCCGTTCCGGTATAAAGCGCACCGTGCAGGCGGTTTCTGCCCGAGGTGCTTTCCTCGGAGACCGCGCAATAGTAATTTCCGTCCGTTTTCTGAATCGGCGCGCGGGAGCTATGATATGCGGCACCGTCATATCTCGTGTCCGAGGCAGCAACCGGTGCGCTCCATTTACGGTGCGGATTTTCGCTTTGGGCATCCGTGCCGACAAGCCCGTTGTCGCTTTGCAGAAAATACAGATAGGAAACCTCCGCCGGATTGACCGAGCTGTCATCCCAGGTAATGTCCACGTGGTACCATTGTCCGTCTATTTTTACCAGATTCCACGCGTGCAGCATTTCACTGCTGGTCACCGGGAGAACTTCCAGCCCGATTGCGTTGCCTGCCGCGATAAACGCCAGCATATACGCCTGGCAAACCCCGGTTTTTTCCTCAAAAAATCTGCTTGCATCCCGGATGGTGTAGGTGTAATCGTAAGTATAATTGCGCACGAAATAATCGTGCAGGTAAAGTGCCTTGTCAAAATCCCCCCACGCGGCGTCCGCCCCTGCGGTGATTTCGGCAAGCGTTTCCTCATACCGTGCGGTACGTGCGGCAATCTCCGCTTCGCCATAAAGATATTCGGGCAGGATTTCCTTTACCTCATCGCCCGCAGACGAATAGGAATACTGGGAGGAAACGAAAAACAGCTCCGGGTGCGAATACTGAATCTGTGCCATCGTGTTTCTGACCTGTGCCACCGACAGATGAAATGCGGAAACGTCGATTTTCTCCCGCTGTGCCTGCATCGCGCTGCACAGCGTCCCTTCCAGATCGCTACTGAGCGGTGAGGAAAGGTCATAATCCGCATAAATCTGACTCGCATCGCCCGAGGAAGCCTCGGTCGGTCTTGAAATCGCGCCGCTGATGGTTTTGCCGATCGCGGAAACGGTGTTTTCCGCCTTTTCGGTTGCCTTTTGCCACGCCGCGGTTACACCGCCAAGGTCGGGAAGTGCATTTTGCCGCCAAAGCGTCAGCGTGCAAAGCAGACAAACAAGCAACAACCCGGATACCACCCGCCAGAATTTTCTCATCGGCTCACACCTCCCCTTTCCAAACTCGGTTCCGGATTACTGAAAATCAGCCTCGCTTGCTTCTTCATCCCGCGGGATTTCACGTTTGGCACAGGGTGCCGTTGCGGTTTCCCCATCGCGATCCCCACCAAGGGCGTGGCGCATTCTTTCTTCCATTTCCGCGCTTTCTTCCTCGGTGAAAAACTCCTCCTCTGCCTCCTCGGCGTCCGCGTCCGCATCCGCGGCATCATCGGTCGCCTCTTCCGCCTCCCCGTTTTCCGGGTCGGCTTTCTTTTTGGGGCAAGGCAGTTTCTTTTCCAGTTTTTCCGCAGGGGTCAACAGCACACCGAGCGTAAGCCCCGTGCTTGCCATCAGCAGCATTGCCTGCCATACACTGCGCTTTTTACAGCTGAGAACCAGGAAGGTAATCACCAGGTGCAGTGCGGCAACCGCCGTTTTCAGCGCGCAAATCGGATTGCATTTTTTCAGTTTTTTCATTTTGGTTTCCCCCTTTATTGTTTTGCGTTCATTTTCAGATACGCATTGATAAACCCGTCAATGTCGCCGTCCATCACGGCACCGATGTTTCCGTTTTCAAAGCCCGTGCGGGTATCCTTGACCAGCGTATAGGGCATAAACACGTAGGAACGGATCTGCGAGCCCCATTCGATGTTGACCTTGTTGCCCTGAATTTCTTCAATCGTATCCAACCGCTCGCGGATTTTGATTTCCATCAGCTTTGCTTTCAGCATTTTCATAGCGGTTTCTTTATTCTGCAACTGACTGCGCTCGGTCTGGCAACCCACCACAATGCCTGTGGGCTTGTGCAGAATCCGGATGGCGGAGTCGGTTTTGTTGATATGCTGACCGCCCGCGCCGCTGGAACGGTGTGCCGTCACCTCAATATCTTCGTCCCGGATTACCACCTTATCCACATCGGAAAATTCCGGCATTACCTCAATCGAGGCAAAGGAGGTCTGCCGCCGCCCTGCCGCGTCAAACGGGGAAACGCGCACCAGCCGATGCACGCCGTTTTCGCTTTTCAGATACCCGTAGGCGTTATTGCCCTCCACCATAATAGTGGCGCTCTTGATGCCCGCGCAATCGCCGTCCAGCCAGTCCACCAGCTTGTATTTGAAGTGGTGACGCTCCGCCCAGCGCGTAATCATCCGGTACAGCATCTGCGCCCAATCCTGTGCCTCGGTGCCGCCGGCACCCGGGTGAAACGACACAATCGCGTTGCTGTGGTCATATTCTCCGCAGAGAAGCACCTCCATCCGCTGTGTTTCTTCCTCCTGTCGGATTTCGGCAAGCTCGTTTTCCACTTCCTCGGTGCAGGATTCGTCCTCGGTTTCGATTGCAATATCGGCAAGCGCGATGGCATCCTCCAACCGTGCGCACAGTGCCTCGTATTCCTCAATCGTGTCTTTGCTTTGTTTCAGTTCCTGCAAGACCTTGGAGGAATTCTCCTGATCCCCCCAGAACGCAGGATCGGCGGTTTTGTGTTCCAGCTCGGTTACGCGCAGTTTCAGATCTTCAATCCGAAGCGCACTGCCGAGGTCCGTCAGCTGTCCCCGCATATCCACCAAATCGTGCCTTGCGTTTTCCAATGCGATAATCAAAAAAACCTCCCGCCGCCACCGCGGCTCATTTCCATAATTACTCAAAATATAGTATAGCACAGCTTTTCCTTTTTGACAAGTGGCACGGGGCAAATTTTTCGTGAAAAAACGGGGCGGTTTCCCGCCCCGTTTTCAGAAAAACTATCCGAACCGGATAACCCGCACGCGATGCACCCCCTCAATGGCACCGAGTGCCGCCAGTGCATCCGCCCCGATTCCGGTATTGACGTCCAGCATCGTATACGCGTTTTCGCCTTTGGAACGATTCAGCATATTCTCGATATTTACCCCCTGTTTGGAAAAAACCGTTGTGATTTTCGTCAGAGTGGCGGGAATATTGGCGTGTAGCACGCACACCCGCACACCCGCGCCGGGCGGGCAGGAGACATCCGGGTAGTTGACGCTGTTGCGGATATTGCCCGCCGTCAGGTAGTCGTCCAGCTGTGTCGCCGCCATCATCGCGCATTTCTCCTCCGACTCCGCCGTGGAGGCCCCGAGATGCGGAATCGTCACGGCTCCGGGAATTGCCACCGTCTCCGCCGTCGGAAAATCGGTAACGTAGGCACCGACCTTGCCCGCCCTCATCGCCGCCGCAAGGTCGGCGGCACAGACCAATTCCGCACGCGCAAGATTCACGATTTTTACGCCGTCCTTCATTCCTGCAATGGATGCCGCGTTAATCATTCCGGCGGTTTCCTTTGTCGCGGGCGTGTGCAGGGTGAGATAATCGGCATTGGCAAACACCTCGTCAAAAGATGCCGCCTTTTGTACCAGATGGTTCATATTCCACGCCGAATCCACCGAGAGATACGGGTCATAACCGATGACCCGCATCCCGAGGGCAAGCGCGGCATTTGCCACCATCCCGCCGATGGCACCAAGCCCGATCACCCCCAGCGTTTTTCCGTACAGCTCCGTGCCGCCGAAAGCGGACTTGCCCGCCTCCACCTGCTTTGCCACATCCGGAGCACCGGCAAGCGAACGGGCAAAATTCACCCCGTCCACCACGCGCCGCGCGGCAAGAAAAAGCGCGCACAGGGTCAGCTCCTTGACCCCGTTGGCGTTTGCCCCCGGTGTGTTGAAAACCACAATCCCGGCGGCAGAGCAACGCTCCACCGGAATATTGTTCACCCCGGCACCCGCACGGGCAATCGCCACCAGTTCCTTACCGAATGTCATATCGTGCATTTTGGCGGAGCGGACAAGAATCCCCTCGGGTGCCGTGATTTCCGCTCCGTAACGATACCGGTCGGGGTCAAGGCGGTCAAGTCCCGCCCCGGCGATGTTGTTCAGCAGTAAAATATTCTTCATTCCGATCTCTCAACCCGTAAAACGGGGCCTTTCTTTGTAAATTGATACCCGGGAAACCAACCGCCGGGAACGGTCGGTCAAAAACCGTTCGGCAACCGCGCGACGGTGCGCCGGAGCAATGCCGCCGGGCAATACCACCGGGCGGTTCCGGCTGAGTAATGCCGCCGAGACAATATCGGCGGAGCAAACCCGCCAAAGCAACTCCGCCGGGGGAATTTGCCAATCAGGGCTTGGGGTTTTCGTCGGCAAACGCTTTCATAAACGCCACCAGCTTTTCCACGCCATCACGCGGCATTGCGTTGTAGATAGAGGCGCGCATCCCGCCGACCGAACGATGCCCCTTCAGGTTTTTCAGCCCTGCTGCGCTTGCCTGCGCGGCAAACCTTTTATCCAACGCCGCATCTCCCGTCAGAAAAGTTACGTTCATCATCGAGCGGCTGTTTTTCTCCACGGGAGCGAGATAGTAATCCTGCGAGTCAAGGAAGTCATAAAGCATCCTTGCCTTTTCCTCGTTGCGGCGTTTCATCTCCTCCAGTCCGCCGACGGAAATCAGCCATTCATACACCAGCTTTGCCATATAAATCGCATAGCACGGCGGGGTATTGTACATCGAGCCGTTTTCCGCCATCCGTTTCCATTCCAGCATTGTCGGCATCTCCGATTTCGCGTATGCCAGCAAATCCTCCCGCACGATAACCACGGTCAACCCGGCGGGTGCCATATTCTTCTGCGCCCCCGCATAAATCACGCCGAAACGGCTGACGTCCACCGGCTCCGAGAGAATACAGGAGGACATATCCGCCACCAGCGGAATCTCACCCGTGTCGGGGACGGCAGGGAATTTCGTGCCGTAGATGGTATTGTTGTAGCAGATGTGTACATACGCCGCCCCGGGGCGAAACATTTCCCTTTGCAGTGCCGGCACACGGCTGAAATTTTCCTTCTCGGAGGAAGCGGCAGCCACCGCATCAACGCCCAATTTCAACGCCTCTTGATAGGCTTTGGTAGAAAACTGACCGGAAAGCACGTAATCCGCTTTTCCGGTTCTGCCGATCAGATTGAGCGGCACCGCCGCAAACTGTGTGGAAGCGCCGCCCTGCAAAAACAGCACCTTGTAGTTTGCGGGAATTTGCATCAGCTCCCGCAACAGCACCTCCGCCTCCCGGATAATCGGTTCAAAGTCGGGGGAGCGGTGTGACATTTCCATTACCGACATCCCGCTGTCCCCATAGCAGACCAATTCCGCCGCCGCCCTTTCCAGCACCGGCAACGGCAGCATAGAAGGACCTGCCGAAAAATTGTACACCCTCTCCACAATCACACCTCCAAGGCTCCGGGCAGGCAACCTGCCCAAATTTATAAATTGAAATTATTATATCCGAAAGTTCCGTTTTTGTCAAGTGTTTTTTGTCATTTCGCCGATTTTGACATTATTTTTGCAATTGCAAGCATTAAAATATTCAAGAAAACGGGAAGGAACGCCCTTCGGCGCACTTCCCGTTCCCGCTTACTTCGCGTTCACTTTTTTGGAAAAGGCAATGTCCTCCTCCACCTGTTTGCGGCATTCCTCGGCATCAAAGGGCAACCCCTGTTCGGCGGCGAAAACACTCAGCTTTTCCAGAACATACGAGAGCTTTTCCGCGGCACCGAAGCCCGGGATTTCTTCCGCCTCCATTTCAAACTGCCGCGCCGCCTCCAATATGCGGAGCCAGGCACGCACATCGCGCCCCTTTCCGGAGCGGATGTACTCACAAAGATTGTATGCAAGCCCCACAAGATTGATGAGAATTCCGAGCAGGAGCGTAATTGCCTGCGGGTTTTCGGTGAACCATTTCAAAATCTGCATTTCTCTTCCTCACTTTCGGGAGAAAGGAGAAGCACCGGAGGGAAAAAGCAGAAAAAACGCGTTACAGCCTGCCGCCCTTTGTACGGAGAAACCATTTGGCAAAATCCCCGTATGCCTCGTTGAAAGCCGCGGCGGACATCTGATATGCCGTGGCATCCTTGGCGGCATAATCAATCATTTTCATCAGATATATCCAGTACACGCGGTCATAGGGTGCCGGGGCAAACAGGCGGAGTATTTGCGGCGTGTTCTCCCCGAATACCGGAATTTTTTCGGGTTCTCTGCCCGCAATCTCGGTCAGGATTCTGCCCTCCAGCTCCGAGAGCCAGCGCAGTTTGATGGACTGTGCCAGCTCATTCGGGCGCAGAGCATCCGCGGTCTGCAATACCTCTGCTATCGTCATACCGCATCCCCCGCGGCGCGCCTTCTTGTCTCATCGGCAAAGCGAACCGCCTCACGCTCCATCAGCTCCGCCGTGCGCAGGTCCTGAATCTCCGACTGGTCGAGCAAAAGCGCGAATTTGCGGCGGATGCGTGTCCAGACTCCGCGGCGGATCACGCAGTTTTTGCCGTTGATGGCAACGTACACATCATCCTTGTATTTTTCATTGTCCTTGAAAAGGCGCACCTCCACATATTCGTTGAGATATGCCTCCTGGCGTTTGAGGAAGTCGCGGAATTGCCCCTTGTCCTCAAACAGCCGGCTTTTCTTTTCCGTCCCTTCCAATTCGGCAATCCGCGCCTCATACGCCGCCTGCATCTCCTCCATTTGCCGTTGCAGCTCGGCAAGGGTCGGCGGCTGTTGCCGCCCATTCTGTTTTTCCATACTTCTCCTTTCCGTGGCACCGCAGTCAGGGAGTTTACAAAACATCCCTGACCAGGTGCCGGGTTGTTATTCTACCTTAGTTTTCGCCCGCTTCAAAGGTGGACGCGGTCTCAATGCGCACCATAAATGCCTCTACCAGGCGCGCCGCCGCTTTGGTTGCCTTCCAGCCCACCGTGGCGCGCTGATTCAGCGGGTCGGCGGTGCCGGCGGAGCCAAGCTGTTTGACGATGTGCTGGAGTCCGCCGCCCTGCAGCTCGGTGGTACCGTAGGCGTTGTCGCCCATCACAAGCGTCACATACACGTCACGCCCTGCAAGTCCCGCTTCACCGGGATACAGCATATCTCCCGCGGCGGTGGTCACTGCGGTACTGCCGATGCCGCCCGCAAGCAATTCGCGGTCAAAGTACAGGTAGTTGTTGCCGGAAGCACTGTACACGGCACCGGTAACCACGGCATACTGCCAGGAGGACTCCGAAGCGTCAAAGAACAGCACGGAGCGACCCACCATAGAGGGTGCCGCCTTTACGCCGTCTGCGGCGGTGCCGATTTTCAGGCGGTATTTGGAGCCTGTTCCGTAGCCTTCGGTTGCCGTACCCGCGGTACTCAGCGTCTCATAAGCACCCGCAAGGCAGGAAATCGTGCGGGAAACGGCGGTAAGATCGGGGGCATGAATCACCTTTGCCTCGGTGGATTCCACAAACCGAACCCCTTCGATCATCCCGATCTCGCCCTCATACAGTGCCTTGGTATCGCTGTACTGATGCGGATATTTCCAGTTGGGATCGTTGGTCAGGTCATAGGCGCAATCGGGGTGAATGATGCAGGCATAGGAGCCGTTGATCTTCTCCGCGTTCTGGTTTTTGAGGAAGCGGACGGCACGCTTGATACAGTCCACGCTCATATAGTGATTGCCGCTCGCCTCGCCGCCCACCAGCAGATACCGCGCGGGAACCGCATCGGCACCGTACTGCACGTTCGTACCGCCGCAAAGCACCTCACGGGTGATGGTGTCCAGCGTTCTGCCCGCCTGAGAGCCGAGCAGCTTGGTTGCCATTACAAGGTTGTTGTCAATGGCGGAAAGCAACAGCAGGTCGGAAAGCTCCACATACCCGCCGTACTGATGCACCGTTGCCTCCACGGAGCCCATATTCAGGGTCTGACCCGTAGGGGTCACACCCTCGGAAAGGGCAGAGGTGAGCTTGGGCAGCGGATCGTACTTGCGGAAACGGATGGTTTTGCCGCCGTGTTTCGGAATCGGATGCTTTTGCGCAAACTGATCGTGAATCAGATTCGGCTCCGCGTTGTCAATGAGGTAATCCGAGTAGTAAACGCGCATCTCCTCGGAGAGTCCCTCTCCCTCGGAAAAGGGCGCGTTGGTGCCGGTTGTGGCATCGGTCACACCGACCGTGGTGTTGACCGCTTCGCCCGCGCCGAACAGGCGCAGGTCAAGCATTTTTCCGTTTTTCATAAATCTCCTTTTTCTCTTCGGGTCAGAGTTCGATTCGCTCCCCCTGTGCCGCCCGCAATGCCACCGCGGCACGCTCGGCACGGGTCAGGCGCGAAACACCGGTACGGGAACCGGAATCCAGCGGGGAAAGCGCATTTTCCGCAGGGCGTATGCCTCTTGCGAGAATCGTTTCCGTCAGTGCCCGTTCCGTTTCGGCGCGGGCATCTGCCACGGCTCTTTCCACTGTCTCGCGGATGCGCCTGTCAAGCTCCGCCGCGGATTCCGTTTTTTCCGTTGCCGCCGGCACCGCCGCGTTCGCGGGTGCTGCCACCGGCTCTGTAACCGTTGTTTCTTCGGTCGGCTCCTTTGCCGTCGCCTCTGTCGACGCCGTCACTGCACTGTCCGCCCGGATGGCGTCCGGCAGTTTGCCGACCTCGCTCACCCCGTATCGTGCCGCCGCGGCATCCACCACGGCACGGGCAAGGTTCAGCTCCTCCAAAAGACCCTTCTGTTCTTTGAAACGCTTGGCAAATACCTCGTTGAAGTAGGCGGTAAACTCCTGTTTGTATTCCCCCTCCATCAGCGCACGGAATTTCTGTCGCGCTTCGCTTCGGTTCTTCCCGGCGTCGGAAGCTGCCTCTTCGCCCGCAGGTGCCGTGGCACCCTCATTTGCCGGCGGGATGATTTCCGGCGGTGTTTCCCCATCCCCTGTGGAACTGCCGAATAACCGCAGTCCCGGCAGATCTGCTGACTGTTTCATATGCTCACCCTTTCGTGGCATCGGGCGGTTTTTTCACCGTCCTGCCGAATTATACCATACTGTTTCTTTTTTGTCGTCAACGATGCAAAAACCGTTACGTCCCGGGGGTAAATCTCCGCAATGTGGCAAAGCCCCCGCACCGTGGCGTCAAACGCGCCGCCAAGCCCCCCGCGGCAGGAGAGGAACAACCGCCCCGGCTCCGCCGAGTACCGCAAATGCCTGCAAGCGGGATTTTCCGCGGCAAACAGTAACAGTCCCTCACTCAGTGCGGAAACACCCGCGCACACCAGCTCCTTATCCGGCGAGACTTCGGCGTGCCCGGTAACATACAGCCGATAACGCCCGTCCTGCCGGTCGGCATACACTCGGATCATTGGTCGTCCTTTGCCTGCTCGGCAAGCCGCTTTGCCCCGGAAAACGCGGTGCGTATGGGGTCATATTCCTTTTTTTCGGATTTTCCGGAGGTCTCCCCTCCCAAGAAATCCGAAGGAATTTCCTCCCCGTTTTTCAGGCGGGCAACCAGCTTTTTCACCCCCGGAAAGTCCATACAATCCAGGAGAATCAGTGCCGCCTCCCGGTTGGCGGGGTCAAATACCCCCATCCGGTACAACTCCTTGAGGTTGTCATTGGAGCTGACACGGGTAAAGGAATCCTGTTTTTCCGCCCGTACGTCAATGTCAAAAACAGGCACGCGGGAAAGCGGAAGCCCGGCGGAGGACACCCCCAGCGACCGCTCGCGGATTCTCACCCCCGAAAAGCTCACATAACGATAGCCCTCCTCGCCCATCACGCGGAAATAACGCTCGCCGTCATAAAACTGCCGCACACATTCGATCACCAGTTGTACCAGCCGGACAAACGCCCGATAGGAGGTGGACACCACGTCCCGCACACACTTGCTTGCCGCCTCCTGCAATGCGGCGATTGCCGCCGCTGCGGTCACGCCGCTCTCGGAGCCGCCCTGCAACAGATTGCGGTTGAAGGTGGTTTCTTTCAACTCGTCTACCTTGGCTTTTTTCAGTTCCAGCCACATCGAATCCAGTGGCTCCACCGTAATCTGGCGCAAACGCTCCTCTCCGAGGTCGCCCTCCACCTCCACGACACGGCGGGTGACATCGGTAAAGTCGTTTTCGTTTACCCCCGTGTTCTTTTTGCAGAAATACCGCACGCGGGTCGCCCAATCCATATATTCCATCAGATTGCGATCCATCCGGTCAATGTAGGTTTGCGGGTCCTTCGCCATAGAAATCAGACCGAATCCGGTGCAGCTTTCCTCCATCGGATACATCACGTCCATCACAAAGGGGTACTCCCCGTGTTCATACCAGCCCCGCGCAAAGCGGGGGTCGTTTTCGGTGGCAAACAGAACCGCATCCCCCGAAAATTTGCAGTAGTGAAGCACGGTTCTGCCGCCCGGCAGACGCTTTTTGTAGTACCAGTCCACCACCAGTACCCGCCCGTCGCTTCCTTCTATCTCCCCGAGACGCTCTCTGTCACAGTGCGGGAATTTCGCCAGCACGGCACTTTTTTCCGCCTCCTCGGTGTAAAACACCGCACGGGAGCTTTGCAGATTCCGCACGCCGGGTTCTATATAAAGCTGCATCGGGTCTACCCGCCGCACGTCAATATCCCCCAATCCGTTCTGCAATTCGCCGTTCCAGAACACCCCGTAAATGCAAAAGCCGTGCTTGAGCTTGGTCCACATATTGCGGGAATAGCACTCGGCAAATCCACTGCGCTCCAGTATCACCGGGATAATCTCGGACAATGCCTTTGCGTCCGCCTCATCCCCCGGCTCCCGCGCCAGACACACCGCCGTCGGAATATAATCCATCAGGTCGGCGTGCTTTTGCAGAACCGCGTTGAGCAACCACGCGGAAGAGGGGGAAAAGCACTCTTCCTCGCTGTTTCGGTGCGCCTTCGGGGTCATCCGCCCGCGAAACCATTTTTTCTCCTCACACAGTCGCCTTTCCACTTCGGCTCTGCCGTGGCGATAGGCGGTAAGCAGTTCCGTCGCGTGCCGCACCTCCGGCACGCCCACCGTGCTGTTGATTCTTTTCTTCATTTTTTCTCCTTTCACTCCCGGCTCTGCCGCTTTTCCATCGCGCTCCGATAGGTGCGGATGGGGCGATCCAACGGGTCATATGTGATCACTTCTTTTACCGCCGTTACCTCCGCGCGGGGCAACGGCACCATCATACAGAGGTAGCGTGTTTCGTCCGCAATATGATCCTCCATATCCGAATCCACATCTTCGGGCGATGTTTTGCTGTATTGCAGGGCGGGAACGGTGCGCAAAAAGTCGGTACAGGTGCGGAAAACATAAAGCATCGGCACCCCGGCGCGGTCAAAAATCAGCCGCTCGTGCAATTGCATCCATCCGGCAATGCGGCGGTTGTCGCCCGGTTCAAAATAAATGCCGTACCGTTCCCCCGTTTCCGCAACCGATTCTCCGCGTGACGCATCGAAAATCGCCGGGTCTGCCACCCCCACAATCCGCCTGCCCGAAAGAAACGGATGCTCCTTTTCCACCTGCGCGATTTTGGAAAAAATCTCCTGCGGGCTCCACCGCACCCCCACGTTTGCCTCACGCGGGGCGCAACCGTACAACTCCAGAATACGGTAAAGCCGCCCGTCTCCGTCCTTTGCCCACCACCCTACCGAAAACGGTTTGGCATAGCCAAAGTCAAAGGATCGGTAAAGCTGCCAACTGTCCGGCGGGCGGAACGGGTCAATAATATGGGTAAACCGACGGTCGGCATAGTGCGCGGGGTCATCGCGCAATTCCTCAAACACCTGCCCTTCAAACACGTTCCAATCCCCGTACAGGTGCGCTTTTTTCTTATGCTCCGGCAACGCCTCCAAGCGTTTGATATAAGCCGGGTCCGCCTGCATCAGCACCTCGTTGTCGTATACGTTTGCGGGGATAAAGCAGTAGTCCTCCGGGTTCTCGCCCGTGCGGAACCGGCGGTCGATAAACAGCCGCTTAATGTAGGCGTGTCCCACTCCGCCCGGATTGCAGGTATAATACACGCGGGGGCGAAAATCGGTGCGTGTGGTGCGCAATGCCGTGCAGATGAATACCATCCACTCCTCCTTGAAATTGGTCGCCTCCTCAAAACCGATCACATCGTACTCCGCGCCCTGATATTGCAGAACGTCGCTGTCCGCATCGCAATAGCCGAGAACCAACCGCGAGCCGTTGGGAAAGAGAAATGCCCGGTCCTCCTTACGAAACACGGCATAACCCGCCAGGTCGTTCTGCAACGGCAGAATGTGATTTTCCCGCAATTGCGTCAGCGTGCGGCGCAATAACAGCAACCGCAGGGCAGGGTAGCGCATCGCCAGCATCACCATCTTGCGGCGAAGCGCATAAGACTTTCCGCCCCCGCGCGCCCCGCCGTAGGCGGTATAGCGCGCCGTGGAACGGAAAAACGCCTCCTGCCTCGGGTTCGGCACCTCGTGCCGCAGTTTATCGAAAATGAGTGCCTCGCGTGGCTTTTTATCGGTGGCTCCCACTCGCACCCGCCTCCCTTTCTTTGCCCGGAATGTTGCCAAAACGCATCGCGTTCCGGGGGATATTACTTACTCCACTCATCCAATACCCCCTCAAAGGTCACACTGCCGGGTACGCCGGAGACAGGTGCCTCGCCCGACAGCACCCGACCGAGAATCTCCTCCGCCGCTTTGAAACGGAGCTCGGGCTTTGCCTCCTCATCCTTCATCAGGCAAACCAGAAACCGCACCGCGTCCGCCCCCGATGCCCGCAACAGTGCCTGTAAGTCCGTTTCAGTCTTTTTCGCCGCCGTCGTTTTCCGAGGCATCGGTTCTCTCCTTGTTTTCCGGCAGCTTCCGCGGCACAAACCGGATCAGGTAAGCATCCCCCGCGTCCTCAATTTCGGGAGAAAACCGCTCCAGTCCCGCGCGGATTTCGCTTTTTTGAATCCGGAGCTCCGGGTTTTTTTCGCACAGTCTTTCCAGTGTCAGCTTCAGAAACGCCGCAAGCAACGCCACTTCTTCCTCGCGCCCCGCAAGCGCATCACCGAGACTGCGGATGTACCTGTCCCGCCACGCTACTGCATATTCCAGCTTTTTTTCGTTGTTTTCCGGCATCTCAGAATCTCCTTTCATAATAGCCGTCCATCACGTTTTTGAAGGGGCAGCGTTCAAAATCCTTCGGATGGGCGCAATAGGAATACAAAAATCCCCGTCTTGCTTCCTTATCCGGAAATTTCAGCTTTGCGCACTCGCAATAGGTCACCCCCGCCTTTTCGTATTGGTAATACGGACACGCACCTGCAATCGGCATAACTTCCTCCTTGTTTCTTTTTCGGGACGTTTGTTTTCCCGTTTATTCGTCCTATTTTTGGGACGAGCAAGGTGCAACTCATTCTGCATCTCCGGAATACAATCAGAATTGCACTCTATTCGTCCTAATTCTGGAACGACATTAGCATACACCATTTTCTCCCGTTTGTCAAGTACGATTTCCAAAAAGTTATGATGAAATTGTAAATTCGTTCCGTTTTTGATACGACCGCTTGACTTTTCCCTCCCGCGTTGCTACAATAATATTGAAGAAAAGACTGCTATGGCAGGGAAAGAGGCAACAAATGAATGTTTCCGACCGCATCCGCGCGCAAATGGACCGACAGGGGCTGTCCTATGGGGAGCTTGCCCTTCGCACGGGGCTGACGAAGTCTGCGGTACACCGTTATGCCACCGGGCAGACCGACAAGGTGCCCACCGAGGCATTGGAACGGTTGGCACTTGCCCTCGGCGTAACGCCTGCCTATCTCACCGGGTGGGAAACGGAATCCCCCCACACGCTCGCGGCACATTTTGAAGGGGAATCGTTCAGTGATGAGGAGCTGCGGGAAATCGAAGATTTTGTGCGGTTTGTGAAGTCCAAACGCCCACACTGAAAGGAAACTTTGAAAGGGAGCTATGTACGAGCAACTTTTGGATGAAGCCAAGGAAAAAGGCATTACCGTGATTGAAAAATACCCGTTTACCTCGCCCCGCATCCGCGGGCTTTGCTGTGATGATACCATTGCCATCAGCGCGCAGGTGGACACCGAAGCGGAGCGCACGGTCATCCTTTGCGAGGAGCTGACGCACGCCACGCATTCGGCAGGCGATATCCTCACCGACAGCCGGATGGAACGGCGTGTGCGGGAGCGGATTTTTGACCGTCTGGTCGGCACTGCGGGGCTGGTGCGTGCCTGCCTCGCCGGGTGCCGCACTCCGTGGGAAATTGCCGACTTTTGCGGCGTTCCGGAGGCATTTCTGCACGCTCTGCTTGCCAATTACAGAGAGCGGTTTGACCCGCGCATTATCGTCACACTTCCGGAAGGGACCTTTGCGCTGACCCTGCAACCGACCCTTTGCGTTTCCAAACTCAAAAAAGGAAAAGGAGAAACGGTATGAAAAAATATCTGATGGCACTGGATCAAGGCACCACAAGCTCCCGATGCATTATTTTTGATGCGGACGGCACCGTAAAATCCACCGCCAACCGCGAGTTTACGCAATATTTCCCCGAGGCGGGATATGTGGAGCACGATGCCGGGGAAATCTGGCATTCCCAGCTTGCCGTGGCAAGGGAAGCACTGGAAAAAGCAGGGCTCAGCGCAGGGCAGATTGCGGGAATCGGCATTACCAATCAGAGAGAAACCACCGTCGTATGGGAAAAGGCAACGGGAAAGCCGATCTGTCACGCCGTTGTGTGGCAATGCCGCCGCACGGCAAAACGCTGTGAGGAATTGCGGCAGGCTGGCTTGGAACCGCGCATCCGTGAAAAAACGGGGTTGCGCCTTGACCCGTATTTCTCCGCCACCAAGCTGGAATGGATTCTTTGCCACGTGCCGGGTGCCAAGGAGCGTGCCGCAAAAGGGGAATTGCTGTTCGGCACGGTGGATTGCTGGCTGATCTACAATCTGACCGGCAGGCGCGTACACGCCACAGACCCCTCCAACGCCTCCCGCACAATGCTTTACAATATTCATACAATGGACTGGGATGACGAGCTTCTCGCGCTCTTCGGCATTCCCCGTGCAATGTGTCCTGCGGTGCTTCCTTCCTCCGGGATTTTCGGGGAAACCGATCCCGCCCTCTTCGGTGCGCCCATCCCGATTGCGGGTGTGGCGGGGGATCAGCAATCCGCCCTTTTCGGTCAGGGGTGCCACACCGAAGGAGACGTGAAAAATACATACGGCACCGGCGGGTTCCTCCTGATGAACACCGGGGAGCGCATCATCTCCTCCGCACACGGACTGCTTTCCAGCGTGGCGTGGCAGATCGGAAATAAAGTTTCCTATGCGCTGGAAGGCTCGGTTTTCGTTTGCGGAGCCGCGATACAGTGGTTGCGGGACGGCTTGCGGCTGTTTGATTCCGCCGCCGAAAGTGAGGCAATCGCCGCCTCTGTTCCGGATACCGACGGTGTGTATTTTGTCCCCGCCTTTGTAGGTCTTGGCACACCGTACTGGGATCCGTACGCCCGCGGCACCATCACGGGAATTACCCGCGGCACCACAAGGGCGCACATTGTGCGCGCCACGCTGGAGGCGATGGCATTTCAGACCGTGGATGTGCTGGTGGCAATGCAAAAGGACACCGCACTGCCGTTAAACGTTCTCCGTGTGGACGGCGGAGCCTCCAAAAACGATCTGTTGCTGACACTGCAAAGTGATTTTGCGGGCGTGACGATTGAGCGACCCGCCAGTGTGGAAACCACCGCGTGGGGCGCGGCGGCATTAGCGGGGCTTGCCGTGGGAATCTTTGAAAGCACCGCACAAATCCGCGCACTTGCCGTACCGGAAAAGCGGTTTGACCCGAAGATGGGGGCAACCGAAAGGCAAACGGCACTTGACGGTTGGCACCGCGCCATCCGCGCCGCGCGCGTATAAAAACGCAGGGGATGCGCGAGGGGGTGCCTTTTGAAAAAAGGCACCCCCTCGACCCCCTCCAAAGCCTTTCAAACAATCGGAATACCCGGTAAGAAAGGAAAACCTGCACACGCGGCATATCCCCACACGCTTTTCTTCGCAATAACTGCCGCCCCATAGTGAGAAAAGACCCCGCGGCAGGTGAAAAACGGCACACGAGGCAGGTGAAAACGGCACCCGCTCGGGAGAATCAAACCCCACCCCCTCGGTGTTAAACCTGCACCCGCAGTGCGAAACCTCGCCCGCCGCGCACGCCGCCCACGAGAAAAAATCCCCACGGTGGTACAACCCGCCGCAAAAGCAAAACCCGCCGCGCACACTGTCCCGCAATGCGCTCTCCCGGAGTGCAATGCCCGCCACGCGGTATAAATCCTTGCACGCAGTTTGAAGCCCCCCGCCGTGCGCGTACCGCTCGCCCTTATAGCGCGAAACTCACGCACGCCGTGCGCATCGTCCCGCCCTTATAGTGCGGAACCCACACGCGCCGCGCACACCGCCACACGATGTGAAACCTTGCCGGAAGTTAAAAGCCCTCTGTCCAAGCAAAAACTCTCTGCCAAAGTAAAACCCACCCCTTTGGTGCGGAAATCCGCACCAAAGGGGTGGGTTTTTGCGTCAAGGTGTCTTTATCGGGGGGCTTTGCCCCCCGATGAGGCACCTGTGAAGAATCAATTCATTGCCTCAAAATCGTCGTTGGCGATGTCATCTTCGGACACCAGCAGAATATCCTTCGTGGTGAAAACCAAAAGTTCCGCCATAGGAGGCATATAGATTGTTGCTTTGTTCTTCATAAATCTCTCCTCCTTACTCTTAGATAAAGCCCTTCAGAATTTCGCGGGCAGATTCCGAATACCGGCTGTAAACGGTGTTTCCGCCTGCATCGGTGGTCGCATATCTGTATTCGTCACTCTGCGCGGTCTTTGTGTCGGCAAGAGCCGCCTCGGCAACCTGGCGGATGGAACGCACGTTGTTCACACCGTCAAACTCGCTGTAATAGTAGGTGACCGCACCCTCTGCATCCACAACCTTCACATAGGAAATTGCCGCAAATGCACGGGTCAGGTTGGCTTTTTGGATGTTGGTGAGAGCCGCGCGAATCTCTACATTGCCGTTCTCATCCTCAATCAAACCGGCATCGGCTTTGATATCCTTATACCTGACCGTGACGTCCTTGAGTGCGCTTGCCGCGTCCAGAGCTTCCATCGTAAACGCATCCGCGCACACCACATAGTCCATCGGAGCAATCACGGTGCCGTAGCTGATGCTACCGGTAGCACCTGCCAATTCCTTGGCAGCCGCAATCTTATCCGCCGTAATGGTGGAGATGAAGCGAAGACCGGTGGAGCCTGCGGTCATACGAACCTGTGCGCCGGGTTTGGTGGTCATCGCGTACTTGCTGTCGGTCGCACCGGAGAACGTCCACACCTTGTAGGTTGCGCCCTCAAAGTTGCAGGTGCCGGCATAGGTACCCACGGCAACGTCGCCGTGCGAGTCGGTCGGGTGATAGCCGCTTGCCGTTGTGATATCGGCACAGCCGTTGGTGTTCACAAAGTACAACTGAGCCGCACTTGCCAGGAATTTACCGCCGGTGATGTTCAGGGAAGCGCAGGTATTGTTCTTGAAAACGACCTGCTGGCTTCCGGTTTTTTGGTTGACAAGAGTACCGCCGCTGATGTTCACAGTGCCATAGGTACCAGAACCGCCGCAACGGACAACAGCCCCCCACACCTGCGTGTTACCGGGAGTGGCAATCAGCACACCGCCCATAATATTGAGCGTGCCGTTGGTTTCCGTAGTAATGGTATTATCGGAGCCGCTTTCATTCTTGGTTTTACCGCCAAGCGCGCGTGCAACGCACATACCGTTGTTGGTAAATCTGCCGCCGAACATATTGAGCGTACCTCTATCTGCACGAATCAGAGCGTCCGCCTGATCGATACCCTCAAAGGTGCCGCCGTAGATGTTGATTACTGCATTGTCGCCCTGGGTCATTACGGCTTCGCCGCGGGAATTATAGGAGCCGTCCTCAACGTTCAGAACGCCGTTCTTGCAAAGAATCAGATTGCCGGTTGCGTTCTTGATCACGCTTTCACTGCCCTTGATTTCCACAAGAGAAGGCGTCTCGCAATACAGGCCGATAGCGTAAGTGTTGCTGCGGATACGACCGTTCTCGTTTGCGGAGCCGACATAGAGCTTCACGTTGGTAAAGGTCAGGTTCAGCACGGAGGAACGGCGGTTCAGCCCTGTGCGCACGCCGGCACCCTGTGCATATACCGTCAGATTGTTCACGTTGGCGGTGCCACTGCCGCTGAGGTTGAGCATATACTTGCCCGTATTCGCGGCATAGAAGTTGTAGCCGTTGCCGTCAAAGGTGTAGGAAACACCGTTGGAAACGATGGTTTCCGGAGTAGCCGCATAGTAATTTGCCAACAGCTTCACGGTTGCACCCTCGGTGAGGTACATACTGACCTCACTCAGAGAATCAACGGTTGCCACAAGCTCGTTTGCGGCATTGTACACCGCAACCTTGTTTGCCTCGTTGGGTTCCACACCAAGGAGCTTCGCATACGCATAGCCAAGCTCACCGTTCGTGACAGGGTTGATACCCGCGGCAAGCAGTACGTTGGCAGTTACGGTGTTGTCCATCGCAAAGTCGGTAATTGCCACCGTACCCGTGCTGTTTCCGCCAAGGGCAACCGTGGTACCGCCGTTACCGGTTTGCGCATCATACATCGCGCTCCCGGATTTGACCAGGTTCCCGGAGATGTTGGCTTTTGCCGTCAAAGGGGAAGTACCGGTGCCATAGTACAAGTGGGTTGCCGTTTTTGCCGTAACCGTGGCAACAATCACGTTGTTCTTGATGGTTGCGACATTCGTATTGGCATATCCGCAAAGCGCACCGGCGCGGGCACCCGTACTGGTAACGGTGCCGGCAATAATGCAGTTCTGAATATCAATGCCGACTTTATCGCTTGCCCACTGATAGCCGACCAGTCCGCCTACATCGGCAGTGCCACAGGAGATGGCACCGGTATTGACGCAGTAGGAGTAAACAATGCTGCTACCGCTGGTTGCGTGCAACTCACCCGCCATACCGCCGGCGCGGGTTTTGCCGGTAACGGAGCCGGTATTGATGCAATTCCGGAACGAAAAGACCTTGCAACCGGAGTCCTGGTGGTGGTTCGCCATCCCCGCCGCGACAAGCGTGGTGGAGGTAACCGAGCCGGTGTTGATGCACGCGGTGAGGGCTACGCCCTTGGCACTGTCACCGACGATACCGCCTGCATAGCGAACGCTTACGATTTCGCCGCCGTTGTAGCACCCCTGCGCATAAACCGCAGCCGTGCCGTTATAGCCCTGGATACCGCCCGCGCTGGCAAGATCCGCGGTGCCGGTGCTGGTGATTTTGCCGGTGTTTACGCAATCCCGATACATCGGGTTGGCGGAAGCTGAAGTTTGCGAGCTACCCACGATACCGCCTGCCTGATGCACACTGGATACCGCGCCGCTGTTGGAGCAGTTGATATAAGTGGTGTAGTTACCGTCGGAATAACCGCAAAGACCGCCCGCAGCAGTACTGCCGGTAGCGGCTTCAATCGCACCGGTGTTGGTGCAGTTTTCAAACCGCGCCAAAGCACCGTTTGTCGTGCCGATGATACCGCCCGCATAGTTCTTGGAGGTGGTAACACTTGCAGTGTTATGGATGTTGATAAAGGTTGCCCCACCGAATCTGGCAAGCGCACCCACCGAATCGGTATGAGTGACGGAGCCTGCAATCGTCAGATTGCGGATTACCGCGCCTGCGGCAAAGGCTGCAAATGCGGGTTTGCCGTTTACGGTGATGGTGTGGTTGTCCCCGTCAAAGGTGCCGAGGAAATATCCGGAGCGGCTTTCGCTCAGCGTGATATTTGCCGTCAGCTTGTAGTTGCCCACAAGGCTCATTGCCAGGAATTCTTCCGCGGTGGAAATATTCGTTACCGTGTCACGAGGGGTGTTGACCAGAACGGTGCCCGACATTACGGTAAACGGATCCGCATCCGCGGCAAAGCGATAATCGGTAGCAATCTCCACAGGCGTGCCTGTGCCGGTTTTTGCCTTGTTGTTAATCATCGGGCCCGTAAAGGTCGCTACCACATAGTTGCGTTTGTAATAGCCCGCACCCATCACGGCATCGTTGTTCCAGCCCAGTGCGTTCAGCACCGAGGAGCCGTTCGCATTTTTGCCGGTGGGGAACACCGTGGAGGTAAGCGTACCTGCCAGCACGTTGTCGGTAAACAAGCCATAGGTGCTGTTGGTATAGCCGAATACATAGCCTGCGTTGCCGGCGGCGGTCACGTCGCCGGTGTTGATGCAGTAGGTTGCCATCAGATAAGCCTGCGAGCCGGAGCCAAACTGATAACCCACAATTCCGCCTGCGTACAGCTGTGTATGGATATTGGAAGCGGAAGCGGCATTCGCCAGTTTGGATTCGCCGGACGTCACCTTGCCGGTGTTGATACAGCCGGTTACCCGCGTGACACCCTTGTAAGCGCCATTTCCGGAGAGGGCAATGATACCGCCTGCGATACCGCCCTCCTGCTTGGTCACTTTGCCGTCGGTCAGGGTGTACGACGCCTTGGCGGTTACGTTACCGTCATTGCGGCAGTCGGTTACGGTCAGGGGGCAGACGACGGTGCCTGCGATACCGCCCGCAGCGATACCGACTGTATCCGGCGAATCCGTACGGGGACCCACGTTGCCCTTATTGGTGCAACGGATAATCGTTACGGGAGTTTGCGAATATGTCACAATCCCGGCAACGTTACCGGTATAGGAGGTTACGGCACCCTCATTGAGGCAATCCGAAATGACAACGGAAACATCCAGTGCCAAATTTCCAATTGTGTCCGCACGGGCAACAATGCCGCCGGCGTAGTTGTATCGCGAGGTTACCGCGCCATAGTTTTCACAGCCCTGAACGGTGATTTCCGTGTTGTTGATGCACCCGGCGATACCGCCGTTCTGTCCGGTACCCTCCACATCCGCGTAGTTCTTACAGCCGGTAATGAGCGTTTTGTTCGTGGAATTGCCGACCATACCGCCCGCGCGTTTTTGATTGTATTCATTTACGGTATTGGTGTTTATCGCCTTGCCGGCATAGACCTTACCGGTGAGCTCGTTGGTGCAGTTTTCAATGGTAAGCTGCACGATGGAGTTGCCGATCATACCACCCGCATTATTATTATTCGCCGTAATGACCCCGGTATTGGTGCAACCCACCAAACGGACGGCAACGGTACCGGAGGTGTTGTTGGTATAGGCGATGATACCGCCCGCGTGATCTGCGGAGGTTACCGCGCCCTCGTTGCGGCAGTTATAGAACAGAGCCACGCCGTTGGGGCATTCCACACCGGCGGCAATGCCTGCGGCACTGCTTGCTTCCGTGGAAACCTCGCCCTTGTTGACGCAGTTGATGAAAACGGCTTCACTGTCCTTATCGGCGGATACCAGCGAGGTAATGCCGCCGGAGGTATCGTTGCCGAAAATCTTACCTTCATTGGTGCAACGCTCAAAAATTGTGTAGCCGGCGGTGCGCCCTGCGATACCTGCGGCGCGCTTTGTAAAGCCGGCGGTACCGTCATAGTCCACCACGTTCGCCTTATTGAGAATGTTGAAGAAGTTGCAGTCAGACGAATTGCCGCACGCCACCGCACCGGTGTTGCCGGCAGAAACGGTTGCTATCCCTTCCTTCGTACTCTCAACCGTCAGGTTTTTGATGGTTGCGCCCTGCGGTGCTTCAAACAGCGGCACCGTAGTGGTTACGGTATAGCCGTTGCCGTCAAATACGCCGGCAAAGCCTGCATAGGTCGCGCTGATGGTGATGTTTGCCGTAAGATAATACTTACCATTGGGATCCATCTTGGCAAAATCCTCACCACTGCTGATTGCGGTGCCGACAGGAGTATACCCCGCACCGGGGTTGCCTACCGGAACCGAATCATCAAGTGCCGGATTTCCGGTATTGATCTTGATTTCGCCCGCGCCGTTCGGCTGTTCTGCCGTTCCCTCGGATGTCGTAACACCCTCTACCGATACTGCAATAGCACCGGCAGGAATGCCGGATACCACCATCAGAACCGTGAGAACGAGACACAGCCATACAGCAAGTCTGTTTTTCTTGTTCATATTTTCCTCCTTGAAATAAAATAACAGGGTTGAAATGAAAAGGTGCGCGAAAAATTTCCAAAGCACCGGTTTTCCGTTTTTGATTGCGCCCGCGCGATACTCCACGCGGAATACGCCGCGATGCGCTGTGCCGTGTGCGCTGTGATGCGTTTGCGTTGCGCCGCGATGCGCCGTGCATTAGTGCCGCCCGCGCGTTCTGCCGCGATGGGCTTGCATTGCGCCGCGCCGTGTGCGCCGCGCCGAAAAGTTTTCTGCGCCATTGCCTGCGCGTGATGCGCCCACGCGCGATTCGCCGCGCATTGTACGCCACGACGTGCCGTGCGATGCGCCGTTCCGGGAAGCCTTTCTGCAAAGCCGGGTCGCTTCCACAGCCCCCCGTTGCAGGGCAACGGGGAACCGTGTAGACTCTTTTCATTTACAGAAAAGTTTTTTGAGGGAGTGCCTTGCGACACCTATGTACGCGCCCTCGCGCATTTATCCAAACACCGCAAGAGGTGAACGGAAACCGCCAAAACCGGATCCCCCGGAATTGCAAAGCACCCGAACGCACGAATGCCGCGCGGATACCGCGCGGAAATCAGGGCAGATAGGAGAAATCGTGCGTAGCACGCTCTTTCCGCGCCCTCCCAAACGGGAGGGCGCGGTTTTTTTGCGTAGAAAAAAAACCGTTTTCGGACACTCATCCATCGTTACACTTCATTGTACTGTATTATTTCAAAAATATCAAGAGGTTTTCAAAATTTTCGATATGTTGCACAAATTGTGAACGGTTTTTTGCGCAATTTTACCATATACGTCCTGCCTTATCGGCGCGCCCTCACCGGCGGATTACCTCGCCCGGAGAAAACACAAAAGCCCGGCAGGCGCCGGGCTTTTGTGTTTTGAGCATCGTTATCCAACGATACCCGAGCGTTCAATACCCTGAACCAGATATCTCTGGCAGAACAGGTAAAGAATAATCAGAGGAGCGGCGATCATCAGACCGCAGGTGTACTTCATTGCCTGGAGATACGACGCACTGGAACCCGTTACCTTGGTATAAATCGCCTGCAAGGATGTAGGCGGCAGGGACTTGGTCAGTGAAGTCATAAACTCCGGTTCCTTGGACAGGAAGAAGAGCGGGATGTAAAAATCGTCCGTCCACTGCCAGCAGAAGGCAAACAGGAACACCGTGATCATCATCGGGATCGACAGCGGGATAATCACCTGCACAAAGGTGCGGAAGGTACCTGCACCGTCCAGATATGCGGATTCTTCCAGCTCATCCGGCACGCCGCGGAAGAACTGCCGCAACATAAAGATGTACAAGCCGTTCTTGAAGGCAAGACCCGTAATCGAAAGCAGAATCAGCGGCCAGATGGTGTCAAGCAGACTGATACTGAGCGTTTCGTTCAACCCGAAGTACCGGAAACGGTAGAACATTGCGGACTGCAAGGTACCGTGCGGAATAGCCAGCGTCAGAATCACGGCAAAGAACACCGCCTTTACACCGCGGAATTTGAATTTGGCAAGCCCGTAACCGATCAGACAGCAGGAGAAGGTTTGCAGCAGTGCGCAGGAAAGCGAGAATGCAATCGTTTTGAAAAACACTCTGAAATAGTGCAAATCCACGATAATCGCTTTGTAAATCCCCATCGAAAAGTGCTTCGGCACCTTCACCACCGTGGAGTCAATAAAGTCCGCCGGTGCCATAATGGAGCGCATAATCATCGTGTAGAACGGCTCCAGCACCACAAACGCAATGCCGATCAGCAGCAGGAAACGGAACAGGAACCAAATCGCGCGCTTGATGAAATAGCTGTTGAGATATTTCGCCTTCAGCCGCTCTTTCAGATCCGTGCGTTCAAAATCCACCCGGATTTTGTTTTTGGTTTCCTTTTTCACGAGGGGCTTTTGATTGTCCATATTCTGTGTCATTCTTCAATCCCCCTCTCAGTCTCTTCTCTGGTAGAAGACGAACGTGGAGAAGATCAGAGCCACAAGTCCCACTACCAAAAGCACTACCAGGAAATACATCCAACCCATTGCGGCACTGACGTGCTTGGCACCGTCAATTGCGCCGCCGTAGGTTTCGTTGATGACGTTCATTACCGAGTTGGAGTCCGTGGTAAAGTTATCGATAATCGTATACACGCCGTTTACCAGAATCATCGGGCTGACCATCGGGAAGGTAATCTTCCAGAAGGTTTCCCACGAGGTTGCGCCGTCAATCTGGCAGGATTCGTAAATGGCGGGGGAAATGGATTGCAGGGAAGCCAGGAAAATCAGAATCTGCACACCCGAACGGTTGACGATATCCGAAATTCCCGCCACGGCGGAGGCAATGTATTTCACCAGTCCCTCCCCGAAGCCAAGGCTTTCAAACACGCTTTCCAACAGCCCTTCAATCGCAAGCGAGGAGGCAATCTTATCGGTTGCGCTCGCCTGGGAGCCAACGTCCATACTGGTACCGGATGCCGCATAGGATGCGTGCATAATCGACTCCATCAAGCCCGTGGAAATAACCACAGGCAGGAAGAAGATGGCACGGAACGCGGCGCGCCCCACCATTTTCTGATTCAGAATCACTGCGATAAACAGGGAGAAAATCAGAATGGCGGGAATGTCAAACGCCATTTCCTTCAAGCCCGTCAGCAGGGTCTGCATAAAGTCCGCTTTTTCAAACAGCGCACTGCGGTAATGCTCCCAGCCCGCAAACACCTTAGTCATTCCGCCACCGCCGCTTATCGGGGTGTAGGTGAAGAAGCTGTATTTGATGGACTGGTAAATAATCGGGATGTAAATCAGCACAAACCCGACCACGAAGGGGAGTACGAACAGCCAGCCGGCGCGCGCCTTGCGGCGGTCAAGGGAGGCGATTTTCTTTTTCTTTTGAGGGGCTTTTACCGGTGTTGCCGGCTTGCCCGCTTTTACCTGTTGATTCATTTCGGCTCCTCCCTTCCTTTAATGGTAAATCACCACATAGCCGTAGGCGGCAATCGTGTAAACCACACCGTCCACGGTGGTCTGCACCGCGTAGTCGTTGAAGTTCAGGATCAGCGATTTGTACGGCGCGTTCTTCTCGCCGTAGGTCACTTTCACCAGTGCGTTGTCAATGGAATACTTGGATTTCGGAGGATCGGGGATGACCACGTCCTCGTCGTCCTCGCCGGGCTGGCCGTCACCGGGCTCCGGCTCCGGCTCAGGATCCTGAGGTCTGGTCAGCGCGCTCAGACGCTCTGCGTAAACAGCCGCGTAATCGATGAGCGAATGCTCACCGTCCGCCTCGTTATACAGCCCGTCACGAATCATCATATCGATGAAAGCGCGTTCCAGATTCCCTGCGCTGATGGCGGCATATTTTGCCTCCACCGCTTCGTCATTGCCGAAGAGGAATGCTTCCAAATCCTCGGCGGCAACCGGCTCGGAGGTGCTTTCCAGCACCAATTGTGCGAGCAGTGCCGTCACCGTGGTATCGGTACCGTTGACATAGGCTTCCTTGGTTTCTTCGGTAAAGCTGCCGGTCGTTCCGTAATAGCTGCCGTAAAGTGTGGCAAAGCCGTCCAGTGCAAGCAGGAGGTTGGCGCGTGCCTCACTCACAACCTGTTCATCGGCGTTGCACGCCACAAGCGTGTCGTAGCCCACCTTTGCCGCCGTCAGGCTTTCGCCCGCATTGCGCAGCATCACGGCAATCTGCACCATCGGAGCCGCCACGGAGGAGCTGATCTGTTTTCTCAGATCGTCCACGGCAACCTCCAGATTCTTCGTCGGGTCGTCATCCGCCTTGGCAGCCTCCTCGCGGTAGCTTTCCCAGGCGCGGAGCAACCATTTGGTGGTAGAGCTTTCCTTGGCGGCACGCGTATTCTGAAGGTTGGTAATCTGTGCCTTCAAGCGGTCGTTCAGGGAAACCATCGTGGTGGCACCCGCCGCAGCCGCATCGGAGGAGGTACGGATCAGCTTGATTGCCGCCAGGCGTTCCGCCTCAATTTTTTCCTCCAGCTCCTTCTGCTTTTCCGCCATCTTATCCGCAATATCGGAGAGCAATTCCTTCTGCTCCGGCACACGGCTTCCTTCCAGGAATTGATGGTCAATAATCAGCTTGGTCTGCACGTCGCCGAGAACGGCGTTCAGCTCCTTGTAAATCTCCACCAGTTTGCTCTGCCAGATGTCATAACGCACCGAGTAGTTCTGAGACAGCAGCTCATCCTCTTTGAGGATTTCGGTGTTGGCATAGGAGAGGATAAAGTAGATGGAAGCACCGTTTTCCATTGCTTTGAGCATTGCGTAGCTCAGGTTGCCCTCCATATTGAGTGCGTCACCCGCAAACTGCACGTAGCCGTGCAACACAACCCCAAGGAAGGGAACCGAAAGGTATTCCGCATTGTACCGGCTGGAATCCAGCGGCACCTTCAGAATATGGTCGGCATAGCTCCAGGTAAAGGCGTTGCCGCCGTCCAGCATTACGTCGTAATCCTTGTTTTTGAAGAACGACAATGCCTGCACCACATATTCCTTGGTTTCCTCCCGCAGGGTCGTTTTGGACTCGTCATAGTCCGCATTCAGCTCACTGCCGAGGGTGGAAAGCGAAATACTGCCAACCTCGTATTTGCCGTATTTCTTAGCAAGCTTTTCATAGAATTTGCTGTAAGTAGAGGGTGCCAGCACCATCTGATAATAGCTGACCAACCCCTGCTGGGTTGCGGAATACAAACGCTTGGTGGTGTATCGGTTGTCAATGGTGCGTGCACCGTTCTTTTTCATCTTAACCGCACTGCCGCCGTCACCCTGTGTGGTATACACAAAGTCAAAATCGGGGAAGATGCCGAAGCCCTTTTCCTCGGCGTATTTCACGAGATCCTTGAACCCGGATTTTCCGCCTACGGAGCTTTCCCATTTCAGCTTGTACGGCACATCCGAATAAATGCCGCCGTTGGCATAGCCCTTCATCTTGAAGTTGACGTTTTTGATGCCCTCACCCGCCAGGTAATCGTACATCGTGGCAATATCCTCAAACGAGGTCAGTGCCACAGAAACCGTTACCGGCATTGAGAGAACCTTTTTCACGGTATCCACACAGCCGAAGGTCTCGATGTAAAGCGGGAGCGAGGTTCCGGTTCTGGCTTCCGCCAGCCGACGGTAAGACTCGTTGCTCGCCTCCATATAATCGCGGTAAGCGCACGCCATCCCCATCCAGCTGCACTCGTAGTACTCGGAAAGCGACGCTTCCTGTGCCTTGGTATCATCGGACAGAATCATATAGCGGAGCTTATAGTCGCCCACGTAGCGGCGGCTGGCATAAACCTTCCATTTGGATTTGGAGGTATCGCTCTGTCTCGTGGTAAACGAGGCGGAAACAGCCGCGTAGTCCATATAGGAGGTGTGGTTCGGTGCGATGGTGGCAAGGGATTCACCCTCCTCAATAATCGCCACGAAGCCGCGCTTGGAGGTTTTGCCCTCGGTTTCGCTGTACACGGCGTCACTGATCTTGTTGCCGTTCTCATCGTACTGGCTGGGTGTGATCAGGTCGGGCGTGAACACGGTTTCCACCTGACCGAACACCGGCGCGCGCATTGCGGCGTTGCGGTATCCGGAAATGTCGGAAAACAGGGAATAATCCTCACCGTACACACGGAATGCCGTCACGCTCAGAGAGGACAGATTATACAGCGTTCCCGAGCCGTCCGGAACGAAGGAATACCCCTCGTTGGTTTTCAGAGAAGCACCCATAAAAGGGAGAATCTGAAAATCGGTAATCCGGTACGCGGTTTCGTCGTAACGAAGCCCGTTTGCGGGGAGAGACACCTGCAAGCCGTTGCCGGAAATGGTGTATTCCAGTGCCATTTTGAATACGGGCGGAGAGGTTGCCTCCTCCTCGTACTCCACAAAGGAGTGGTCATTGTCCATTTCCTCAAACGAATAGTCGGTGCAGTAAGCCAGAATTTTGGCTTCCAGCTTTCTCATTTCGTTGCTGGAGGTGTTGGGGTTCAGCACATAGATGTCAATGTTCTTCTTTTCACAAATCGGGAAGGAGAGCGCAATTGCCTTTTGCTTGTTCACTGCGGCAGTGGTATATGCCTGCAGGGAAAAGTAAACCTTGAACTGCGTCAGCTCACGCTCGGTCATCTGCTTCTTTTTCACCGCCGCCTGCAAGGGCTTGAGGATTTTTTCCTCAAACGCGGATTTTTCAATCCGCACGGGGCAAAGGATTCTGGAAGAACGCTGTCCGATCGCGTATTCCACACGCAGACCGTTTTTGATGTTTTTCACCGTAATCTGCCCGGAGATTGCCGCATCGGTATAGCTGTTCAGGCTCAGCGACTGGTTTTCGCTGTCCACGTATTCCAGCATAATCTGCGACATCAGCTCGGAGCGCACCACGCTGTCCTTGTTTTTCTCCGCGCCCATATTCCAGGGGTTGGTGAACAGGGTTTCGCCCGTGGAGAGCTTCTGATACGCCACCACGCCAAGCAGGGTGTCGCAATACAGCGCGTACTCTCCGTTGTCATAGAATTTCTTCATAGAGGCAAGGCGATCCGCCTCCGTGTCATACAGAACGCTGGTATAATCCAGCGTGGGGTCCAGCACCGGCGTATCCTCCGCCGCGCTGACCGGAAGTGCCGGAACAATGCACACCATCATCAGCACAGCCAGGGACGCGCAAAGTAACCGCAACAACAGTTTCTTTTTCATTTTGTTTTCTCCTTTCTGTGCTTAGAGTCGGTAGTTGATTTCGCTCACGATACCGGTCACAAAGCTGATCATATCCACAATCAGCGAGGTAAAGAGAATCGCAAGGAACATAATAAACGCCATACCCACCAGCGTACCGGCAGTGGTGAGAATGTTTTTGAGCATCGAATAATCGTGCGTCACCATCATTCCGAAGAAGATGAGGAACCCGGTCCAGATGAACCCGATCGTCACAATCAGCGAAAGGATGTTGGTCTCGGAGGTTACCACAAAGTTGGAAATGATGGTAGTGGGAACTATGGTAATCGCAATCGGCAACAGCGAGTAGCTGATGGCGATGAAGATATCCCGGAAGCTGCCCTCGCCGTCAAACAGCGTGGTCAGACACCAGTTGGCAATCGCAAACAGGAGAACCGGAATTGCCACCACCAAAATCTGCATAAAGATGGTGGAATAGGTCCCCTGCGGGTTCATAATGTAACCCAGACCCACGCTCCGGTAGAACAGTGCCACCACCGTAATCGCGATAAAGACAAAGGAAGCTCGGAGCGACCCTCGTTTTTCGTGTTTGAGATCCCAATAGCCGTCAAACGGGTGGAACATCAGGTGGAACACAAACAACAGCTCCTGTCGGAAGGTGCGCTTGCCCTTGGTTACCGCAACCTGCTTGTTGATCTTTGCGGCGTGACGCAGGAATTTGCCGATCAGCACGCAAATGACCACCACAATGACCGGAATCAGCAGGAAGAACTTGGACATCCATTCCTTGCGCAATTCCTGATATGCAATGGAGTAGTTGTCGGTATCGTAGGCGGACTCGTAATATTTGAGAGCCTCCTTGAACTCGCCGCTCCGGTAGAGCGACTGCCCGATGCCGATGTACGCCGCGTCATAGTTGGAGTTACGCATCAGAATCTCTTTCCAGTCCTCAATCGCAAGGTCATACTGGCGGGCGTTCTGATGGTGCAGTGCCTGAATCAGCACGTCTCCGTATTCCGTACGGCTATATACCGTCAGACTCTGCTTTTTGCCGTTGCCGTCCAGCACCAGCAGTCGGTCACCCTGATAGACGATGGATTTGATTGCCGACAGGTTGCCGAGCTGTGCGCCGGCGTCACCGAACGCAAACAGCAGGTTGCCGTCATAATCGTAGGTATAAATCTTACTGCGGTTGGAGTCCACGATGGACCAGGTGGATTCGGGGCCGCAGGCAACGTCGGTCACCTTGGAGATGCCGCCCTTCGTTTTATCCTGCTTGTTGACGTAGTCGATCTCGCCGGCAGGCGGCCAGAAGCCGTTACGGCGCATAATCTCGTCACCCGCAGGGTTGAGCAGCTTACAGGGTGCATAGTCACCGGATTTGTCTTTCGTTTTGATGGCGGAGGTCATCTTAGCAACCAGTTGTTCCTCGTAAATCGTTGCATAGATGAAACCGCGCTCGTTAATGGCTACGTTATTATAAGGATAGGAAATAACCGAAACGGTATTTTCTCTCTGCTCCTTGGTCTGAAAACGACGCCAAATCTGTTGCCACACCGAGGTTACGGACTGCTGAGCCCCGATAAAGCCGGTAAACTCGCCCGTATCCGTCATCACGATGATACCCTCGTTGGTCTGAGAGGACACCACAAACAGCCGGTCATAGCTATCCACGGCAATCGCCACGGGCCAGTACACGGCATCGTCGTCAAACAGCTCGGATTCCGGTGCCGGGATAATCGAGGAAAATTCACCGTCCAGGGTAAAAGTAACAATCCGGCTGGCTTCGGTATCGCACACGAAGATACGCCCGGGATACTTCAGCTTGCCCTCCTCATACCGGTCGGCAGTGACGCACATCCCGCGGGGCTTGGAGAAATGATCCGGCACACCCTGATCGTTGAGGAACCCTTCGATTTCAAACCGCACGCGGTAGTAAGGGTCCAGGCACACGATCCGGTTGCGGTCGGTATCCACGATGTATACGTTTTCGTCCGCATCCACCACCACGTCGCTCGCATTGGAAAGCGTGGTGGTCAGACCCATTGCCGCAGAGTCAATGTTCTTGACCGCGGTATAGGCATCCGGAGAGTAAAGCGGGGTGCCGTCAATGGCATAGGTGTAGGTCTGATACGCGCGCGACGCGCCGACCGGAACCGATGCCACCATCAAAAGGGCAAACAGCACCGAAACAAATGCCAAAAATTTTTTCATCGCTATTCCCCTTTCTCTTAGTCTTTCATACCGGAGGAACCCATCGTTTCGATGATGTTCGACTGAGAAATCACGAACACCAGGATCGGCACCAACATCATAATGACCAGCGACGCCGCGTGCGCGCCCGCACGCTTGATACCGCCTGCCATAATCTGACCGATCGCGTAGTTGAAGGATTTCAGCTGCTCCGAATGGATGTAAATGGAGGACCCCTTGTTCCAGAGATCCTGGAAGGAGTAGATAATCAGTGTCAGCCACGCGGGCTTAACCATCGGCATCGCAATCACCCAGAAGGTGCGGAATTCGCTGGCACCGTCCAGTCTTGCGGATTCCAGCACCGCATCGGAAACGTTGGTTTCCATAAACTGCTTCATCAGGTAAAGCCCGAGGGAGGTTGCCCACGCCGGCACGATGATTGCCCAATAGGTGTCAATCCAGTGGAAGGCACTCATAATAATGAAAGAAGTAACCGCCGTAACCGTGGAGTGGAACATCAGGGAGGTTCGCACGGTTTTGAACATCACCTTGCCGCCCGGAAACTTGATCTTCGCCATCGCGTAAGCCGCAAGGGAGGAGAACAGGAGGTTTCCGAAGGTGCCGACCACAGAGGTAAACACCGTGTTGAAAATGTAACGGGAGAACGGCACCCACGAGGTGTTCATCAGGGTGAACAGGTCGCGATAGTTTTTGAAGGTGGGGTTGCGCACGTAAAAGCGGGGCGGGAACATCCACAATTCATCCAGCGGTTTGAGTGACTGCAATACCACATAAAGCATCGGCAGGAACATAAACACGCCGAGAATCGCCAGGATAAAGGTAATACCGGCATCGCCCCCGGCGGATCGGTTCAGTACGACTTTGTGTTTTCTGGTACGAAGTTTTTTCGACATATCACTGACCCACCTTTGAAAGCATTTTCTTGACCAGCATATTTGCGCCGATCATAATGGCAAACAGCACCACGGCAATGGTGGAGGAATAACCCACCTCAAAACGCTGACTGCCGTAGTCCTCCAAGTGGTGCATAATGGTGTGCGCCGCGTAGTCCACGGACGGGAAGCCGCACAGTGCCGTTACCACGCCGCCGAAGCCGAACGAGGAGGTAATTGCCATAATCGCGCCGAACATCAGCTGCGGCTTCATCGAGGGCAGAGTAATGTACCAAAGCTCCTTCCAGCGGTTGCGCAAGACGTCCACGGCTCCTGCCTCGTACATCGAGCGGTCAATGCCCTGCAAGCCCGCGATGAAGGACAGGAACGAGGTACCGAGTGAGGTCCAGAGTGCCACCACGATACACAGCGGCATCACGTAGTCCGCATCCTCGAAGAACTGAATTTCCTTGGAAATCAGCCCGAGGTTGAGCAACGTACCGTTGACCCAGCCGTAAGCGTCACCCGAGAAAAGCGTACCCCAAATCAGGTAAACCTGACCCGAAATGGAAGGTGCATAGAAAACCAGCGTGACCACCGCACGGATTTTCGGCGGCAGCTCGTTGATGAACCACGCAACCATCAGGGACATCAGGTACGAGCAGGGGCCCACGATGATTGCAAAAATCAGGGTGTTTTTGCAGGCGATGATGAAAATATCATCGTCCAGGAACAGGCGGATGTAGTTATCCAGAAATACAAAATTCGGCATTTCCAGAAGGTTGAAATCCGTAAAGCTGATAACCATAGACAACAGCACCGGCACCACGGTAAAGCAAGTGAAGATCAGCATATAAGGTGCCACCATCAGGTAAGCGACCTTATTGCGCTTCATTTCCTTCCAGGTCCATTGCGCTCTTGTCATATCTGAGCGGATGACCGCTTTTTTCTTTGACATTTGCTCAAATCTCCTTTATCGTAGCGTTCTGTCCGCTCAGCGGTTCAGCACATGCACGGCGTTGTTCAGCGCGGCAATGGTGTTGGCAAACGCGTTGGCATCCACCTCGGCAAATCCTTGCGCCGCCAATTGCAGGGTGACGTAGTCGGTGGCTTTGATGCCCTCCCTCATCAAAGAGATGGCGTGTTCCGCCGCCGCCAGCTTTGCAGGATCCATTTTTTCGGTGTCAGCCTTGAATGCCGATTCAACCTGACTCATCCGCTTCTGCGTCAGCGTCTGCCCCAGTTCCAACGTTTCCAGACCAAACTCCTGTCGCTTCCGGGTAATCTCCTTGTTGATGGTGGTGATGTAGCTTTGCAGCTCGGTAATCGGGTCCGCATTGTCATCATACGCCGCAAGGAACGCAAACTTGGTGTAACGCCCGATGATGTAACTGCCGGGATAGTTCGGGATGGATGCAAGGTTGTTGAACTGATAGGAAAGCTGCTCGTATTCCGCCGAGGTCCACGGCATCTCGGAGAGTGCCTGAATGTTGGCGGTCGCGTGCTTCGCGGAGGGACCGATAATCGCCACCATCTCGTTGGAATATTTGATCTGGCAATCGGCACCCGCGTGCCACTTCATAAACTTCCACGCGTCCGCTTCGTTTTTGCAGCCGTTCAGCATCACGATCGCGGATGCCGTGGAAACCGATACGTTGTTGATGTAGGTGTTGCCGTCCGCGTCCGTCTGCTCGATGCCCGGCATCGGCACAAACCCCCACAAGCCCTTGATTTCGGTAGCAAACACGGTCAGGTGGTTGTAGGTACCGTTGTAGGAGGCAAAGCCGATCGGCATCTCGCCGGTGCGGAACCGGTTGGCAAAGTCATATTTATAAGGGAAGGAATACATCGTGAAGAAGTTGCACATCGTTTCAAAGGATTCCAACCCCACGTTGGAGTCCAGGTTAATCCGCATCCCGTCATCGGCAAACAGCTCGCCGCCGTTCTGATACAGGAAAATTTTGTAGTCGGTGTGCATACCGATCTGCATATTGTTTGCCTGCAGAATCGGGATTGCCGCCAGAATGTCATCCCAGGTTTTCGGAATCTCGATACCGAGATCCGCCAGAATGTCATCCCGGATAAACATCATCGTAAAGTTCTGGGTTTCGGGCAGACCGTAGTAGTGGAATGCGCCCTCGGCGTCCTCAATTCCCATGACGAACATTGCGGCTTCGTTGAACTGCGGGTTTTCGTTCAGCACGTCCTTGCCGAGCGCGTCCTTTGCGCGCACCTTGGTAATTTCCGGCACGCCGTCCCCGTTGCTGTCACGCTTTTCATATTTATAATAAAGCATATCCTCGAAGCCGTCCATATTCTCAATCGGAACAAGGGCACCGCGGATGGCGTAGTTGATAACGTTGTCCTCGCCCACGCCGATATAAACGTCGGGGCCCATCCCTGCCAGCACGGAGGGGAGGAGTGTGCCGCCGGCAACCAGCTTCAGGTTGACCGCCACATTGTACTCGGGGGTAAAGTCGTTGTTGATCAGGTTCCGGATTACCTGCGCCTGGTCACGGCCGTAAGCCAACCACACCTCGATGGTGTCATTGCTCCCGGTGTCCTCCGTCATCGCGCCCATCCGGTTGTAGTTGCGGAAGAAGGACATAAAGAAGCTGGAAACCTCGTGCGCAATCGACTGGAAGAAGCCCGCTTTGGCACGGGGCAGCTCGTTGTCCAGAGGCTGAATCACCAGGTAATCCAACTGCAGGGGCTGCGTCTTCGCATCGCCGAGCCAGGTGCCGAGCGTACCGATATAGGATTTCAGCTGGTCCAGATACTTGGCGATTTCCTCGCCGCCGTCCTGGCACATTCTCTCCAGCAGCCACGCCACCTTTTCCAGCGTTGCCACGTGAGAGGATTTTTCACCGGTAATCGCCGTCAGCTCTGCGGCAATCGCATACAGCTCACGGGACTGAATCACCATATCCATCAGGGTATCGGGAAGGGCGCGGGAGAAACCGTAGTCACGGTACTGATCGGGGTCCGCACCGGTCAGCTTCATAATCGCCAGGTAATCGGCGTTGATGGCGGACAGCGCGGTATCCACGCGGCGCACCACACTGCCCATAGAGCCGAGCGTTACTTCCATTTCAATGGTGTACTCCACCCCGGCTTCAAAATAGAATTTGTACGCATCGCCGCCGTTGTTCAGAAACGCGGACTGCCATCTGTTATTGTAGTTGAAACGGAGCTGAGACGCTTCGTAGAACGGGATTCCGCCGTCATAATAGCCAAGCGAACCCGCCTCCGCTCCGTTGCTTGTAATATAAAGGGAGCGGCAGATGTACATACCGTCCAGCACGTTCTGACGGTAGCGGGTGGCAATGTTGTACATCCCGGAGGAGTTCACCTTAAATTTATAGCGCACCCACTGACCTGCGGTCTGCCATTTTTCCCCGCCGATCGTGTTCAGCACGGTTCTGCCGGTATCCGAAGGCATCGTTGCGGCATCGGTGCGATCCTCAATCGGATACACCGTCTGTGAGGAGGTCGCACTCGTGTATTCCGCCTGAATCCGCACCCAGTCACTGCCGGAACCGACGTTGGCATAACGGGCAAGATAAGATTCGTATGTAATCAGATCCTCGTGCGGTACCAGCGTGATCGAGCGAATGGTCATCGGCTCGTTCACCGCCTCCAGCGAGATGGTCCGCTCGCCTTCTTCCAGCACAAATTCAAAAGTCTCGGCGTAAAAGCCGTCCGCGTCACGCAATTCGTATTTCCGCCATTCGGGGCTTTGCGCCATCGTGGGGCGCAATTCGTTGCTGTCAATATCCGCGGTCATAAAGCGAACCGTGTGATTGTTGACATAGTCGGCAACCTGCTGTGTCCACACGTCGGGACATTCAATTGCCACGTAGCTCTCCCCGTTTTCGTTGACCAGCTTGACCGTCTCCGAATCAAAGCCCGCGGCAATCGCCTCGTCGTAGAGTGCCTGAACGGAAATCTTTCCGTCGGGATCGGTCACCTTTGCGGTCACATACTGGTTTTTCCAGATTTTCGGCAGAGTCAGATAGCGCGCTTCCTTGAACGGGATCGCACCATCGATTTTCAGAATACGCTCGATGGAAGCGGATTTCGCCTCGTCGGGCCAGTACTCAATTACAATGCTGTATTTCGCCGTGCCCGGCACGTTCAGCGTCCAGGTCACGGTGCCGGCATTCGGCGTGTACAGTGCCTCGGTGCCGTCCGCCGCAGTCACCACCTTCGCTTCCTCGGTGCCGGTTGCGGTTTTCAGAAATTCTGTGTAGTGAAGCACATCCACCGGCAAAGGCCCGGTCGCGCGCGCTATCGCGGCATACTTCGTGCAGTATGCCTCATAGGTCATCGCGTTGAGCTGTTCCTTGATCTCGGCAAGTGTTTTGTTCGTCACGGAGCCGTTCATACCGGAGCCGCTTTCCGCGCCGATGGTCAGCGCACTGCCGCCGACCAGTAAGATCAACGCCAGAACGAAAGCCAGCCCTCTGTATAGCCTCGTTTTCTTCATATTTCCCCTCCTTAGGATTCCGGCGGCGGTCAAACGCCGCCTTCCGTTGGTTGCAACGGCGCGCAAAGACCCATCGCGCACCGCCGCCGACGCCCCGTCACCGGGTCATCTTGATTTACGCCCTATTTTACCACTTTTTCATCACAAAAGTCAAGCAAAAATTCTCTTTATATATGGTGCGGTGTTCCTGACCCGCACCGGATTTTCCAAAATCGGGTTCCCCGACGGCGCATCCTCCGGGTTCTCCGTTTTTTCATTTTTCGTCGCTTTATCAAGAGCGGAAACGCAAATGTTAAATTTAATTTACCTGATTCGCGCCAAAATCAGCTCTTTCAATACCCGCTCCTTTTGTTTTTGTTTATTTTGCACGCCACTCAATTTTCCGTCTCCAAAAAGTAAATGTGATTTAACTTTTAATTTTTTCGCCTTTCGGTTTGCCTTTTTCGAGCGGGGAATCCTGTACAAATTCGCCTGTGCAACATACACAAAAAAAAGCACAAAATTTCTACATTCGCGACAAACCCTCCAAAACCCTTTTTTTACACTTTCTTCACTTTTCCGCGCCGCGAGGCTCTCTTTTTTGACAAATGCCTCACGATCCCCGTCCCTCGACCCCACCCGGCGGTTACCCTCCCTTGCCTTTCGCCCGCCGTTTCCTCTCTTGCCTTTCGCCCGCTGTTTCCTCTCTTGCCGTTCGCCCGCTGTTTCCTCTCTTACCGTTCGCCCGCTGTTTCCTCTCTTGCCGTTCGCCCGCCGTCGCCCCCTTACCTTTCGCTCGGCGATTACCTCCCTTGTCTTTCACCCGGCAGGTTACCGCAAGCCAACAACTCCGTCAAGGGACGGCACTGGTGGCTTCGCCCCCGTCACCGCCTGTCAGACCGCAATTATAATTTTTAGCGAAAAAAGGCGGATGATTTGCAGATGTAAGCAAAATTTGAGACGATGGCATTCAACGAGAGATTGAAAA
>CAKSPL010000002.1 GCA_934481325.1 uncultured Eubacteriales bacterium
CGCCGGTGCAATCCAGTACGGGGGCGAAGAACGCGGGGGCGGCGGTTTCCACCGGTTCGACCTCCGCTCTGCCGTCCCGCACGGTGCAGAGCAGGGCGTGTCCCGCTCCGAGCTCGTCAAACCCGCGCCCGCCGAAAAAGCCGCTGTATGCGGCAAGCGTTTCGCCATAGCGCGCGGGCGGGGGCGGGTTGTGAATATGCCCGAGTGCCGCGTAGGCAAAGCCGGAGGCGGCAAGCGCGCCGGTCGGCAGAGGGGCGTAGGGTGAGGTTGGGGAAACAGTGTCCCCGTGCGCCAGCAGAAGCGACACGCGCCCCGCCGGTCGGTCGGCGGTGATGCCGAGGGCGGGCGCGCCCCCGGTGGCGGAGCGGAAAGCATAGCCGAATACCGTTACGCCAAGCTCGGGAAAATCAAAATATCCCAGCTCCCGCTCCGTAAAAAGGCACACGCTTTCCGGAATCGTTGCCGCGTGCCAGCATCCGGTTTCGGTGTAAAAATCGTGATTACCGGGGGCGATGACCGTCGGCAAACCGACCCTGGCAAGAATCCGGTAAAAGAGCGCAACGTCCTCGCCGGGGGCGTGCGGGGAGTCAAACACATCGCCGGCAAACAAAACAAGGGAGGCACCGTCTGCTTTTGCTTTGGTCAGCAGGGCTTCCAGCGCGGCAAACTGCGCCTCGCGCCAGTGCCGTGCCGTTTCGGGCGGGAAAGCCGCCAAGGGGCTTGACAGATGGAGATCCGCCAGGTGGAGAAAACGAATCATAATCGCTCCTTTCGGGGGCGGCGCGGAGGACACCCGGCTCGCCGCGTGCAGGTCGTTTTTGTGATTACACTTATTATACCACGATGCAAAAATGTTTGCTCGCAAGGGCATTTTTGCGAGGCCGTCAATGCCACAGCCGTGCGCAAGCACGGGGAGGCGACAGCCGTGAAGGCTTGTGTGAACAAGACTTCCTGTGGCTATTATACCACGAAAAGAGGGGGCTTGCAAGGCAGCACTTGATTTTTACGGGGAAATATGGTAAAATAAGAAAAAAGCCCGCACGCGGGCGGGAGAGGACAGGATATGGAACAGTTTCTGAAAATCGTGGGGGTGCTCTCGGGTCCCCTGGTCGGTCTTGTAATCGGCATTATCACCAACTATATTGCGGTTAAAATGCTGTTTCGCCCCCTGAAGGAGGTGCGGATTTTCGGGCTTCGGCTGCCCTTTACCCCCGGCATTATTCCGCGCCGTCAGTCGGCGTTGGCGCACGCGATGGGCGTGATGGTGGGGCAGTCGCTGGTACGGGAGGAGGACCTTTATCGGGTTTTCCTGTCGGACGAGATTGCCGACGTGGTGATTCGCAAGGCAACGGAGCTGCCCGTGTTTGCCGTGATGGGGGCAAACGTATTCCGTGAGGCGTACCCCGAAAAACGCGAGAAAATCCTGGACTTTTTAGAGGAAAAAATCCTTGCCGCCGTGCGGGAATTTGACCCCGCCGCCGTGGTGTTTGAGGAGGGGAGTGCCGCACTGAAAAACGCGGCGGCGGGCAATCCGCTGTTGCGGATGTTTGTGACCGATTCTCTCATTGCATCCTTTGCACAGCCGGTCAGTGACAAGGTCAACGAATACCTGGATACCACCGGCAGGGAAAAACTGCGCGAAAAGCTTTCGGCGGAGCTTGCGGCAATTGAGGCAAAAGCCCCCGCCGATCTCGTGGGGGGAAAGGAAGCCCTTGCGGGGCTGGTGCGCAATGCTTACGAGCATCTCATCGGCGCGTTTGCAAAGGAGCTTTCCTCCAAATTCCACCTGGCGGAAATCGTGGAGGAAAAAATCAACGCAATGCCCGCAAAGGAGCTGGAAACGCTGGTGCTTTCGGTGATGAAGAAGGAGCTGAACGCCGTGATCTGGCTTGGCGGCGTGATCGGGTTTGTGCTGGGGCTGATTACGATGCTGGTCAATATGATTTGACAGGAGACCTGAAAATGAAACTGGAAAACGGGGCAAATTGTCACGATTTGTTGGGTAAAGAGGCGAAACCGACGCTTGGGTTTTCCCCGCGGGCAGTTTGCGATTCAGGCGGTCAGTGAGTGAGACGGCAGGCACAAAGAAAAAGCTATGGAAAAAGAAATGCCGAGGAGAGACGCGCCAAAGGAAACTTTTTGAGAAAAGTTTCCTCTGGACTCCTTCCAAAATCTTTGCACGGCTGATGCCGGACTTTGGGTGTGTAAACTCAAGGCAACGCGAGAGCCTATTAGCCGCCGTCGAAGACGGAGTTCGCAGGTGCCCGGGGGTAGTTATCCTTTTGTTTGAAAGGTTTTGAAGGGGGGTCAAGGGGGGTGCCTTTCCCAAAAGGCACCCCCCTTGCGCGTCCCCTCGCGTCTCCCGTATCCCTTGCGCGTTTTAAATGAATAATGTTCAGAAAAACGCGCGGTAGGCACGGTAGGCACCGGGCAGGGCGAATGTCCGATCCAACTCCTCCCGGTCGGTAAAAAAGAGGCTTTCCGGCAAAAAGGTGGCACACGTGCTGAGTTTTGCGGCACTTCCGCTCGGGAGAACGACCTCAAAGCCCGTCATTTGCCACTCGATATGCGTAAAAATGTGCTTGGCTTGCCCCAACGGTGCCACGCGCAAGGGTGGAAACCCTGCGGCGGCAAACAGCGCGGCAAGTTCCTCCGTGTTGTAAAAGCCGTTCAGACACGGCGGCTCGTAAAGTCCGGCAAGCAGACCTTTCCCCGGGCGTTTGGTCAGCGCGGTGCGTGCGCCGTCCCGCAGGAGCAAAACCGTGCGTTTCTCCACCCGTCTGGGGGCTTTTTTTGTTTTTTGGGGGAATTCCGTCTCTTTTCCGGCAAGGTGCGCGGCACACAAACGGGACATCGGACATTCCGCGCATTTCGGCGCGCCGTTCGGCAGGCAAACGGTAGCACCCAACTCCATTATCGCCTGATTGAACAGTGCGGGTGCGTTTTCCGGTTGTGCCGCCGCAACCGCGGCGGTGATTTCTTTTTTGACCGCAGGAACGGTAATCGGTTCCCCATACGCGCAAAGGCGCGTGACCACGCGCATCACGTTCCCGTCCACGGCGGGGTAGGGCAAATCAAACGCAAAGGAGGCAATTGCCCCGGCGGTGTAGTCTCCGATGCCGCACAGGGCGCGGATTTCGGGATAAGTATGCGGAAAAATGCCGCCGTACTCTGCCATCACGATTTTGGCGGCCCTTTGCATATTGCGCACCCGGCTGTAATAGCCGAGCCCCTCCCAGAGCTTGAGTAAAAGCTCCTCCGGCGCGGCGGCGAGTGCCGCCACCCCCGGCAGATAGTCAAGGAAGTTGAAATAGTAGGGAATTACTGCCTCCACGCGGGTTTGCTGCAACATAATTTCGGAAAGCCAGATGCGGTAAGGATCCTTTGTTTTCCGCCAGGGCAGGTCGCGCGCGTTGGTTTGATACCACGGAAATAGCGGGGTAAGATCGGGCAGGGTCAGGGAAGCCATTTCAAAACTCCTTTCATATAGAATGTGAGCGTCCGGGTGCCGGAGGAAACTTTTTTCAAAAAGTTTCCTCCGGACTCCTTCCAAAATCTTTGCACGGCTGATGCCGGACTTTGGGTGTGTGAACCTAAAGCAACGCGTGAGCCGTATAGCCGCCGTCGAAGACGGAGTCCGCAGGTGGTGCAGGGGGGACACTTTCCAAAAAGCGTCCCCCCTGCCGGGTTATTTCAGGAACCCGTTGATGATTTGTTCTTCGGCTTCCTTTTCGGTCAGTCCCAGCGTCATCAGCTTGATGAGCTGTTCGCCCGCAATCTTGCCGATTGCCGCTTCGTGAATCAGCGACGCCTCGGGGTGGTTGGCGGCGATTTCCGGCACGGCACTGACCCGCGCGCCGTCCATAATGATGGCGTCACATTCCGTGTGTCCCGAACAGCGGTTGTTGCCGTTGATATGAGAAACGAATTTTTGCGCGGAGCTGTCCTTTGCCACCGAGCGGGAGACCACGTGAGTGCCGCAGTCCGTGCCGTCGAGATCCACGTCAAAGCGGGTTTCGGCGTGCTGTGCGCCGTGGGTCATAATTTTTTCGTGAATAATCAGCGTTGCCCCGTCCGAGAGTTTGCCGGAGGTAGTGCGGAGCGTGGAGTCAATGCCCTTGATTTGTGCGGTTTCCATCTCCATATAGGCGTTTTTGCCGAGATATACCACAGTGGTGGGGTTCATCGTGTTTTTGCCGTTTCCGTCCCCCTCTCCGTAGTGCTTTTCAATATATTTGACCTTGGCACCCTCCTCCAGATAAAAGGTGTGGATACCGCTGTGTTCGCTTTCCTTACTGCCCGCGTTGTGAATGCCGCAACCGGCAACGATGGTCACATCCGCGCCCGCGCCGACGTGAAAATCGTTGTAAACAAGGTCGTGAAGTCCGGTTTCCGCCAGCAGAACCGGAATATGCACGCTCTCCTTTTTGGTGCCGGGCTTGATGTAAATATCAATGCCGGGCTTGTCCTCTTTTTTCACAATATCGATATGCTCCGAGGAGTTTTTACCGAAAAGACTGCCGTTGATGCGCAACGAGTAAGCCCCCTGCGGCACATCGTGAATGCCGGCAATTTCCTCCAAAAGATTTTTCTCAATCTGCGTCAGTTCAGCCATTGTTTTTCACCTCCGCGTAACGGCACATTCCCTGTGCGTTCAGCAAGTTGGGCATAATTTCTTCCTTGGAGCCGATTGCCGCCACCCTGCCGCCCGAAATCACGATGATTTTGTCGGCGATGTCGAGAATCCGCTCCTGATGCGAAATGATGAGAATACTGCCCTTGGTGCGCTCATACATTTTTTCAAACACGCGAATCAGGCTGTTGAAGCTCCACAGGTCGATGCCCGCCTCCGGTTCGTCAAACACCGAAAACGCGGTGCCGCGCGCGTTGATCATCGCAATTTCAATGCGTTTGAGTTCGCCCCCCGAGAGCGACGCGTTGACCTCACGGTTCACATATTCCTTGGCGCAAAGCCCGACCTCGGAAAGGTATTCGCACACGCCGGAGATCGTCATTTTTTCACCGGCGGCAAGCGAGATAAGGTCCTTTACCGTCAGCCCCTTGAAGCGCACGGGCTGCTGAAACGCAAAGCTGATGCCGCGCCGCGCCCGCTCGGTGACCGAAAGCCCGGTGATGTCCTCTCCGTCCAAAAGCACCCTGCCGGTGGTGGGGGTTACGATGCCGGCAATGATTTTGGCGAGCGTGGATTTGCCGGAGCCGTTGGGCCCCGTGACCGCCACAAACCGTTCGCTGACCGAAAAGCTCACATCCTCGAGAATGACGGTTTTTCCGCCGTCCTCGGCGGGAACGGTCAGCCCGATATGCTGTAACTCTAACATAAGTGAAAAACTCCTTTTGGGATAAAATCATTTTTCAGTATAGCACACCGCGCGGCGGTTTGCAAGCGTGATTTTCGTGCTTTTCCTTATTTTGAGCAAAAAGGAGAGAAATATCACAGAGAAAGAGGGAAAAGAAAAACCAAATTTGTTACAAATTTCACAAGTGCGCCCCTTGACGAAAAAAGGCGGGGTGTGCTATAATGTATAATGTAAATTTGCGGCTTTTGCCGCGCGAAAATACAGGAGGATTTGCAAAATGGAATATCGCATTGAACACGACTCGATGGGTGAAGTGAAAGTACCCGCCGACCGCTACTGGGCGGCGCAGACCGAACGCAGCCACGAAAACTTTCCGATCGGTGTGGGAATTGAGACGATGCCCCGCGAGATTACGCACGCGTTCGGCATTCTGAAAAAGGCGGCGGCAATGGCAAACGCCACGCTCAAGCCCGAAAAGATGACCGCCGAGAAGCTTGCCGCCATCAGTGCCGCGTGCGACGAAGTGATTTCCGGCAAGCTGAACGACCATTTCCCGCTTGTGGTATGGCAGACCGGTTCCGGCACGCAGTCCAATATGAACGCCAACGAGGTGATTGCCAACCGCGCCAACGAGATTGCCGGCGCGAAGCTCTGCCACCCGAACGACGATATCAACATGAGCCAGTCCTCCAACGACACCTTCCCCACGGCAATGCACATTGCGGCGGTTGCGGCGATTGAGGACAAGCTGTTCCCGGCGATTGACAAGCTGGTGGAGACCTTCAAGCGGCTGGAAAAAGAGAACGAGGGCATCATCAAGAGCGGACGCACCCACCTGCAGGACGCGACCCCGATTGCCTTCTCCCAGGAGATTTCGGGTTGGAGAACGAGTCTGGAACGCGACCGCGAGCAATTGGCAATCGCCCTGCCGGGGCTCAAAGAGCTGGCACTCGGCGGCACGGCGGTCGGCACCGGACTCAACGCCCCCAAGGGCTTTGACGTGAAGGTGGCGGAAGCGGTTTCCGAAATCACGGGCAAAAACTTCACCACGGCGGGCAACAAATTCCACGCGCTGACCTCCAAGGACGAGATCGTGTTTGCGCACGGTGCCATCAAGGCACTTGCCTGCGATATGATGAAGATTGCCAACGACGTGCGCTGGCTGGCTTCGGGTCCCCGTCTCGGACTCGGTGAGATTCACATTCCCGAAAACGAGCCCGGCTCCTCTATTATGCCCGGCAAGGTCAACCCCACGCAGTGCGAGGCGGTGACGATGGTAGCGGTGCAGGTCATGGGCAACGACGTGGCGGTCGGTATGGCGGCGTCCCAGGGCAACTTTGAGCTGAACGTGTTTATGCCCGTGTGCATTTACAACTTCCTGCAATCCGCCCGCCTGCTCTCCGAGGCAATGATTTCCTTCAACGATCACTGCGCCGTGGGCATTACCGCCAACAAGGAGAAAATGCACGACAACCTGCACAACTCCCTGATGCTGGTGACGGCACTGAACCCCTACATCGGCTACGAGAATGCCGCAAAGACCGTCAAGAAGGCGTTCAAGGAGAATATCTCCCTCAAAGAGGCGTGCGTGGCACTCGGGTTCCTCACCGCGGAGCGGTTTGACGAAGTGTTCCACCCGGAGCAGATGGTCTGATTCCGCCTTGCGGACGACCCCAAAAACTTGAAGAAGGGAAACAACCCTATGAAATTCAGTTATTATCCCGGATGCACCCTGAAAACCAAGGCAAAGGATCTGGATGCTTACGCACGCAAAAGTGCGGAGGCACTGGGCTTTACCCTGGAGGAGCTGCCGGAATGGCAGTGCTGCGGGGCGGTTTATCCGATGGCAAGTGACGACATTGCACCCAAGCTCTCCGCCGTGCGCGCTCTGATGATCGCGCACGAGCGCGGGGAGGAGCTGGTAACGCTGTGTTCTGCCTGCCATAATGTCCTCAAACAGACGAATTATATGATGAAAACCGACGCGGCAGGTGCCGCCAAGGTCAACGCTTACTTAAAGCCGGAAGTGCCGTATGCCGGCGAAGCGACGGTGTTGCACTTCCTGGAAGTTCTGCGCGACCGCGTGGGCTTTGAGGAGCTGGCAAAAAAGGTGGTCAAGCCCCTTACGGGCAGAAAAATCGCCGCGTATTACGGGTGCCTGCTCCTGCGCCCCGGTAAGGTGATGGCAATGGACGACCCGGAAAATCCGCGCATCTTAGAAGATTTTATCCGTGCTATCGGCGCGGAGCCGGTTGTTTACGGGATGCGCAACGAATGTTGCGGCGGATACGTGACGCTGGAAGATAAGTCCCTTGCCGCGAAAAAGAGTACCGCGGTGATGGACAGCGCGGCGGCAAAGGGCGCGGATACCGTGGTAACGGCGTGCCCGTTGTGCCTGTACAACCTGAAAAAGAACGGCGCACACGCGGAATTGCCCGTGGTTTACTTTACCGAGCTGCTTGCCGAAGCACTGGGTGTGAAATGAGGAGGAGACGATGAGCGGTTTTAACAAACACGACGCGCTGGTAGATGAGGTGCTTCGTTCCTCCGGCGTCAACCCCCGCAAATGTATGCGGTGCGGCAAATGCACCGCCACCTGCCCCGCGTTTGACGAGATGGAATATCACCCGCACCAGTTTGTTTATATGGTGGAGCGGGGCGAGATTGAAAAGCTGATGGCATCCCCCTCGATTTACAAATGTCTTTCCTGCTTTGCGTGCCTGGAACGCTGTCCGAGGCAGGTGGAGCCGGTAAAACTGGTGGAGGCGGTGCGCCTTGCCGTGGTACGGGAGCAGGGGAAAAATCACCTGTCCACCGACGCGATTCCCGCGATGCTGGACGACGACCTGCCCCAGCAGGCAATCACGTCCGCACTGCGGAAATACAGAAAGTAAGGGGGAGGGGACGAAATGCAGAAAATCGGCGTATTCGTATGTCATTGCGGCACCAACATTGCCGGCACGGTGGACGTGAAGGCGGTTGCCGAAGCACTCTCGCACGAGCCGGGCGTGGTGTTTTCCACCGACTATCAGTATATGTGCTCCGAATCGGGTCAGAGCCTGATGAGAAGCGCAATCAGAGAACACGGTCTTACCGGCGTGGTGGTATGCTCCTGCTCCCCCCGGATGCACGAGGCAACCTTCCGCAAAGCGGCGGCAGCAGAGGGGCTGAACCCCTATATGGTGGAAATTGCCAACATCCGCGAGCAGGTGTCGTGGATTCATAAAGATGTGAAAGAAGCCACCGAAAAGGCAATTATTCTTGCCCGTGCGGCGGTGGCAAAGGTACACCTCAACAAACCCTTAACGGCAGGGCAAAGCCCCGTGACCAAGCGTGCGCTGGTCATCGGCGGCGGCATTGCCGGCATTCAGACCGCGCTGGACATCGCAGAGGCGGGCTTTGAGGTGGATATTGTGGAAAAATCCCCCACCATCGGCGGGAAAATGGCGCAGATTGACAAAACCTTTCCGACCCTGGACTGCGCCGCCTGTATCCTGACCCCGAAAATGGTGGATGCCGCGCAGAATGACAAAATCACCATTTATTCGTACAGCGAGGTGGAGTCGGTCAAGGGCTTTGTGGGCAATTTCCGCGTCGGCATCCGGCGCAAGGCGCGCTACGTGGACGAAACGAAATGCACGGGTTGCGGGCTTTGCACCGAAAAATGCCCGCAGAAAAAAGTGCCCAACGAGTTCAACCTGGGGCTTGACAACCGCCGCGCCATTTACATTCCCTTTGCGCAGGCGGTGCCGAAGGTGGCAACCATTGACGCGGACTACTGCAATATGCTGAAAAACGGCAAGTGCGGCGTTTGCTCCAAGGTGTGTGGCGCGGGCGCGATTGATTACACGCAAAAGGACGAGGTCATCGAGCGGGAGTACGGCGCAATCGTTGCCGCCACCGGTTTTAACCCCATCGACGTGAAGCCGTTCGGCGAGTACGGCTATGCCGAGTATCCGGACGTGGTGACCTCGCTGGAGCTGGAACGCCTGATGAACGCGGCGGGTCCCACGGCGGGCACGCTCCTGCGCCCTTCGGACAAGACCCACCCACACACGCTGGTGTTTGTGCAGTGCGTGGGTTCCCGTTGCGACGCGGAAAACACCAAGGGCAAGACCTACTGCTCCAAAATCTGCTGTATGTACACGGCAAAGCACGCGATGCTGGTGCGCGAAAAATACCCGGATACCGAGGTTTACGTGTTCTACATCGACGTGCGCACCCCCGGCAAGAACTTTGACGAGTTTTACCGCCGCGCGGTGGAGCAATACGGCGTACATTACATCAAAGGTGCCGTCGGCAAGGTGACGGAGGAAAACGGCAAGCTGAAGGTACAGGCAAGCGACCTGCTTTCCGGTGAGCAGCTGCACATTGACGCCGATATGGTGGTGCTTGCCGCCGCGATTGAGCCGGATAAGAGCGCAAGACATCTTGCCACGATGCTGACTGCCAGTATGGATACCAACGATTTCTTCACCGAGGCGCACCCGAAGCTCCGCCCGGTGGAAAGCCCTACGGCGGGCATCTTCCTCTCCGGCGTGTGCCAGGGACCCAAGGATATTCCGGAAACGGTGTCGCAGGCGTCCGCCTGTGCCGCCAAGGTCATCGGGCTTCTTGCCAAGGATCATCTGGTGGGCAACCCCTGCGTGGCACATTCGGACGAGATGCTCTGCAACGGCTGTTCCTCCTGTGAAAAGGTCTGCCCGTACGGAGCCATCAGCTATTCCGACAAGGAATTCCGCGGGCCCAACCGCACCACGCTGATCCGGCGTGTGGCAAGCGTCAACGAGGCGGTGTGCCAGGGCTGCGGTGCCTGCACGGTTGCCTGCCCCTCCGGCGCAATGGATTTGAAGGGCTTCTCCAATAAACAGATTATGGCGGAGGTGGACGCGATATGCAAGTAAACGAAACCGGATATAAACCGAAAATCGTGGCGTTCTGCTGCAACTGGTGTTCCTATGCCGGCGGGGATCTGGCGGGTTCCTCCCGTCTTTCCTACCCCGCAGAGGTCAAAGTCATCCGCGTACCCTGCTCCTGTCGTGTCAACCCGATGTTCGTACTGCGGGCATTTCAGCGCGGGGCGGACGGCGTGATCATCGCCGGCTGTCACCCCGGGGACTGTCACTATACCAGCGGCAACTATTTTGCGCGCCGCCGGATGGCATTGCTCTTCTCGATGCTGGATTACCTCGGCATTGAAAAGGAGCGCACCCGCGTGGAATGGATTTCCGCCGCGGAGGGTGCGAAATTCTCCAAAACGATGAACGAATTCTGTGAAACCGTTGCCGCGCTCGGCGAAAACAAGCGATTGGAGGACTTACGATGCAAGAAATGATGGAAAAACGCGCCGTGGAGCTCCTCGAGGCCGGCACGGTAGACCGTGTGCTCGGCTGGGCGGCGGGCGAGTTTGCCTATGACCCGACCCCGGCGGTGTTCCGCACCCCCGAGGAAGTGAAGGCACGCTTTGTCTACAACGATTTCTGCGGGGCAAACCTGTCGAAATATTTGGTGAAGGAATGCAAGGCGGGGGGGAAGATTGCGGTCTTTCTCAAGCCCTGTGACACTTACAGCTTCAACGAACTGCTGAACGAACACCGCATCAAGCGTGAGATGGTGTACGTGATCGGCATCGAGTGCTACGGCAAAGCCGACGTGGAAAAACTGACGGCAATGGGGCTTTCCGGCATCACGGGCATCGTGATGAAAAACGGGGAGTACACCGTGGAGACCGTGTACGGCAACAAAACCGTGAAAGCCGCGGATGCCACCGCCGACCGTTGCCTTGCCTGCAAGAGCAAGAAACACGTGGTGTATGATGAGCTGATCGGTGAGGACGGCGAGTGGACAGAGGACTGCAACCGCTTTGATACGGTGGAAAAACTGGAGGCAATGACTCCGGACGAGAGATATGCGTTCTGGCAGAACGAGCTTTCGCGTTGCATCCGTTGCAATGCCTGCCGCAACGTATGTCCCGCCTGCACCTGCGAGCAGTGCGTGTTCGACAACCCGAACTCCGGCGTGGCGCAGAAGGCGGCGGTCAACTCCTTTGAGGAGAGCATGTTCCACATCATCCGCGCGTTCCACGTGGCGGGCAGATGTACCGACTGCGGCGAATGCTCCCGCGTGTGTCCTCAGCATATTCCGCTCCACCTGCTCAACCGCAAATTCATCCTGGACGTGAACCGCTTCTACGGGGACTATCAGGCGGGCGCGGATACCGAAACCAAGCCTCCGCTTGGCACTTATCGGCAAAACGACATCGAACCCGGTGCCGCCGTGGGAGGTGGAAAACAATGAAATTTCTGAAACAAGAATCGCTTTCCGCCCTTTTTGCCAAAATTGCGGAAAAAGAGACGCTGTACCTGCCGCAAAAGCAGGAGAACGGCAAAGCCGCTTACAAGGAGTGGCACGAGGGCGCGGAATATGCGCGGAGCCTGAATACCGTGCGCTCCGCAAAGGACTTTTTCTTCCCCCAGACCGAAAACCTGATGGATTTCAAAATGGAAGGGAAGAACATCACGATAGAGGACACGAGAAAAGAGTGTGAGGATTTTGTGCTGTTCGGCGTGCGCGCCTGTGACGCACGGAGTTTTGACATTCTCGACAGCGTGTACCTTGCAAACCCCGTGGATACCTATTATCAGAACCGCCGGGCGCACGGCACCGTGGTAACGGTTGCCTGCACGCGCCCCGGTGAGAGTTGTTTTTGCCACGTGTTCGGCATTGACGCTACCGACCCCGCCGGCGACGTGACCGCGTGGGAGACGGAAGAAGGCTTCTTCCTCCGCCCGAACACCGAAAAGGGCGAGGCTCTGCTTGCCGCCGCGGGCGACCTGCTTTCCGAAAAGGACGCCGCCGCGGTAGAGGCACAGCGTGCCGCCGTAAAGGAAATTCAGGCGAAGCTGCCGCTCGCAACGCTCACCGCCAAGGGCTTTGGCGGGGGGCTGACGAAGGAGCTGTTTGACCGCCCGGAGTGGAAAACGCTGTCCGAGGCGTGCCTCGGGTGCGGCAGTTGTACCTTCCATTGTCCCACCTGTCAGTGCTACGACATCCGGGATTTTGACACCGGACACGGAATCAAACGCTTCCGGTGCTGGGATTCCTGTATGTATTCCGATTTCACGAAGATGTCCGCGGGTCAGCCCCGCCCCACACAGCTGGAGCGGTTCCGCCAACGCTTTATGCACAAGCTGGTTTACTACCCCGAAAACAACGGCGGGGTGTTCGGCTGTGTGGGTTGCGGGCGGTGCCTGATCGGGTGTCCGATTTCGATGAACATCGTCAAAGTGATGAAAACGCTGGGAGGGAAGAGCAATGAATAACGAAACCCTGATTCCTGTGGTCTGCAAGGTCATTGACATCCGGCAGGACACTCCCGACGTGAAAACCTTCCGCGTAGTCACGCCGGACGGAAAAAAGCCCTTTGACCACCGCCCCGGGCAGTGCGCAATGCTCTCGGTACCCGGCATCAGCGAAGCGATGATTTCCATTACCTCCTCGCCGACCAACAGGGAGTATATGGAGTTCAGCGTGAAGAAATGCGGGTGCTTAACCGAGTGGCTCCACGCAATGGAGGTGGGGCAGTGCATCACGGTGAGAGGCCCGTACGGGCGTCCTTTTCCCGTGGATGACGAGCTTGCCGGCAAGGATTTACTCTTTGTGGCGGGCGGCATCGGGCTTGCGCCCTTGCGCTCCGTCATCAATTACGTGCGGGATAACCGCGGGAAATACGGCACCGTGGACATCGTGTACGGCTCCCGCTCCAAGGACGACCTGGTGGATTACCGCGAGATCGTGGAGGAATGGGAAAAGACCGAGGGCTTCCGCGTGCATCTGACCATCGACCGTGAGCAGGAGGGCTGGGACGGGCACGTCGGCTTTGTGCCGAACTACGTCAAGGAGCTTGCCCCCGACGTGAAAAAGACCGTTCTGATGTGCGGGCCTCCCATTATGATCAAATTCACTCTGCAGGGACTGATGGAGCTGGGCTTTGACAAAACCCGGATTTATACCACGATGGAACTGCGGATGAAGTGCGGGATCGGCAAGTGCGGGCGTTGCAATATCGGCAGTAAGTACGTCTGCAAGGACGGGCCCGTCTTCCGGTTTGACGAGCTGGATGAGCTTCCCAACGAATACTGATAAGGAGACAGCACAAAAATGGAACAGAATATGATTCATATTTACCTGATGGGCAAGCAGTATGAAGTGCCTGCCAGCCTGACCATTATGGGCGCGATGGAATACGCCGGCTATCAGCTGGTGCGCGGGTGCGGGTGCCGTTGCGGATTTTGCGGCGCGTGCGCCACAATCTACCGCGTGAAGGGGGATACCGAGCTTCACGCCTGCCTTGCGTGCCAGACGCAGGTGGTGGACAATATGTACGTGGCAACCCTGCCGTTCTTCCCGCTGGTGAAAAAGCCGTTTGATATCGAAAAAATCAAACCCACCGAGCAGATTATGATGCAGCTTTACCCCGAGATTTACGCTTGCGTGGGCTGTAACGCCTGCACCAAGGCGTGCACCCAGGGGCTGAACGTGATGCAGTACATCGCTTACGCTCAGCGCGGCGAGTACGAAAAGTGCGCAGAGGCTTCCTTTGACTGCGTGATGTGCGGCGTTTGCTCGTCGAGATGTCCCGCCGGCATCAGCCACCCGCAGGTGGCGTTGCTGGCGCGCCGACTGACCGGCAAGTACATTGCCCCCCGCTCCGAGCATCTGGAAAAGCGGGTGGAGGAGATTCTGCACGGCGATTACAAGGCACTGATCGAGAGCCTGATGCAGAAGCCGCTGGAAGAGCTCAAAGAGCTGTACAACAACCGCGTCATCGAGAAATAAGGAGGGGAGCGCACAATGTATACACAGGAAATGCTGGAATCCATCAAAAAGGTGGAAGCAACGAGAGCCTCGCGCCTTGGCGTGGAGCCCCGCCGGATGACCGCGGACGAAAAGGAAGCTCTGCTTGCCGAGTTTCACCCCGATCACATTGCCTCTCAGTTTGCCACACTGAAAATCGGACCCAACAAGGGTGAGAAAGTGCCGCTGGAACTGGCGGATATTCTGCAGGCAAACAGCCGCGTCAATCCCGCCGCCGTTGACCTTTCCAACCCGGATTACGACGTGGACGTTCTGATTATCGGCGGCGGCGGAGCCGGCTCCGCCGCGGCAATTATGGCACACGAAAACGGTGCCGACGTGATGATTGTGACCAAGCTCCGCCACGGCGACGCCAACACCATGATGGCAGAGGGCGGCATCCAGGCGGCGGACAAGGAGGGCGACAGCCCCGCGATTCACTACCTGGACGCACTGGGCGGCGGTCACTTCAAAAACGTGCCGGAGCTGCTGGAAAAACTGGTGACCGAGGGTCCGATTGCCGTGAAATGGCTCAACGACCTCGGCGTGATGTTTGACAAGGAGCCGGACGGTACCATGATCACCACCCACGGCGGCGGCACCTCCCGCAAGAGAATGCACGCGGCAAAGGACTATTCCGGTGCCGAGATTATGCGGGTGTTGCGCGATGAGGTCATCAACCGCGGGATTCCGGTGGTGGACTTTACCTCCGCCATCGAGATTATCAAGGACGAAAACGGCAGGGCGGCAGGTGCCGTGCTGATGAATATGGAGACGAAGGAGATTCTGATTGCCCGTGCGAAAACCGTGATTATCGCCACCGGCGGTGCGGGGCGGATGCACTATCAGGGCTTCCCCACCTCCAACCACTACGGTGCCACGGCGGACGGGCTGGTTCTGGCTTACCGCGCGGGCGCGCCGCTGCTTTACGCATACACTCTGCAATACCACCCCACGGGCGTGGCGTATCCCTCCCAGATTTTCGGCGCACTGGTCACCGAAAAGGTGCGTTCCATCGGCGCAATGCTGGTTAACTCCGAGGGCGAGGCGTTTATGCACCCGTTGGAAACGCGTGACGTTGCCGCCGCCTCCATTATCCGGGAGTGCAAGGCGCGTCACAAGGGCGTTGCCACCCCCGACGGGGGCTTTGGCGTGTGGTTGGATTCGCCGATGATTGAGCTTCTCCACGGAGAGGGAACTATCGAAAAGCGAATTCCGGCAATGATGCGGATGTATCTCAAATACGGCATCGATATGCGCAAGCAGCCGATTCTCGTTTACCCCACGCTCCATTATCAGAACGGCGGCATCAAGATTGCCGCAAACGCGATGTCGGATGTGGAAAACCTGTTTGTGGCGGGCGAGGCTGTGGGCGGTATCCACGGCGAAAACCGCCTGATGGGCAACTCGTTGCTTGACATCATCGTGTTCGGCAGAACGGCGGGTATCGAGGCGGCAAAAACCGCCAAAAACACCACGGTGGGCAAACTGAACCTTGACCACGTGACCGCGTTTGCCAAGGAAATGGCGGATGCCGGGATCAAGACCGACAAGGTCTCCCCGATTCTGCTTCCGCACTACACGCACGGAAACCCCCGGTTTGAAGCAAAATAAGGGAGAACTGACGGAATGATTGACTATCTTGGCGGGGTGCTTGGCTCCTGGCTCGGCATCATTTTCTTCGTCTTTGTGATTGCAACGCTTGGCTATCTTGTGGGCGGCATCACCATCAAGGGCATTTCTCTCGGCACTGCGGGCGTATTGCTTGTGGCATTGCTTTTCGGGATTCTTGCAAACTTTGTACCTTCCTTTACGGTGGGCAGTACCACCGTTACGCTGTTTGACGCAGGGCTGAAAACCAAATTCAGCCTGGTGTCCAGCCTTGGCACCGCGATGTTTGTCACGGCGGTGGGGTTGATTGCGGGGCCGAAATTCTTCCGCACCTTCAACCGCAAGTCGCTGGCGTACATCTGCATGGGCGTGATTGTGATTCTGGTCGGCTCGCTGACCGCGTTCCTCTGCTCGTTCCTTGACGGGGGGCTGAGCGTGGATATGGCGGTGGGTCTGATGACCGGCGCACTGACCTCCACCCCGGGGCTTTCCGCCGCAAAGGAGGTTGCCGCCGACGAGGCGGCGGTGACCGCCGGTTACGGTATCGCGTATCTTTTCGGCGTGCTCGGCGTGGTGTTTTTCGTTCAGCTGGTGCCGAAAATCCTGCGCGTGAATATGGAGAAGGAGCGCGAGAGCTTTGTGGCGGCAAACGCCGTGGAGGTAAAGCCGATTGAGCGGCGGCTTGTGAAGCTGGAGCCGTTCGGCTTTTTCCCGTTCTTTCTTGCCATTGCGTTGGGGTGCTTCATCGGCTCTGTCAAAATTCCGGGCATCAACTTCTCGCTCGGTACCTCGGGCGGCACGCTGATTGCGGGCTTGCTGATCGGGCATTTCGGGCATATCGGGCCGATTGACTGCCGCATCGGCAAGGACACGCTGAAATTCTTCCGGGAGCTGGGGCTGGTGCTGTTTCTCATCGGCGCGGGCGTACCCGGCGGCGTGAACTTCGTTTCCAACGTCAAGGTGTCGTATTTCCTGTACGGTGCACTGATGACACTGCTGCCGATGCTGGTCGGGTTCCTGCTTGCCAAATATGTGTTCAAGCTGAGCGTGTTCAACAACCTCGGCTCCATCACCGGCGGTATGACCTCCACCCCCGCGCTCGGTGCGCTGATCAGCACTGCCGGCACGGACGACGTGTCCTCTGCCTACGCGCTGACCTACCCCGTGGCACTGGTGTGCGTGGTGCTGGCGGCAAAGATTTTGCTGATGCTCTGATTTCCCGCGGCAAAAACCGCAAATAAAAAAGAAACCCGTATGCTCTGCGTTCGGGTTTCTTTTGCGTTCTCAGTCCGACAGGTACTCCTATAAGCGGAAATTTCTCGGCAGGGAGGACTATTTTTGGGAATCGCTGTTTTTTTGGATTTTTCTGCCCGCTTTCTTTGCAGGGAGCAGGCGCAAAGAAAGTGGACAAAGAAACGCCGAAAGGAGACGCGCCAGAGAATGGACTCCTTCCAAAATCTTTGCACGGCTGATGTGGGACTTTGGGTGCGTGAACTCAAGGCAACAAACGAGCCGCTGCATTACAGGAAATTTTCCCGGGGGGAGTTCTCCTTTTGTTTGAAAGGTTTTGAAGGGGGTCAAGGGGGTGCCTTGCAGGGAAGGCACCCCCTTGCGCATCCCCCGCGCCCCCGATTAGTTGTTCAGCAGGTGCCCGTCAACCGAAACGGTCACAACCTGCCACGGGATAAATTTTCCGCTAGTTTTCAGGGCATTGATTGCCGCCTGTTGAAGTCCGCCACAGCAGGGGACCTCCATTCGCACCACCGTTACACTGCGGATGTCGTTATTCCGGATGATTTCGGTCAGCTTTTCGCTGTAATCCACCGCATCCAGCTTCGGGCATCCGATCAGCGTAATTTTGCCGCGCATCAATTCCTCGTGCAGTCCGGCATAGGCAAAGGCGGTGCAGTCGGCGGCAATCAGCAGGTTGGCACCGTCAAAATACGGCGCGTTGACAGGCACCAGCCTGATCTGGCAGGGCCATTGCCCCAAGCGCGAAATCGGCGTGCGCGTTGTGGCTCCCACCGTGTCGCCCGGTTCCTCGCGGCGAAATTGCCGCAACCGATGCCCCGGGCAACCGTGAAAACCACCGTGCGCACCGCCGCCCGTGGCAAAATCACCCACGGCAAAATCACCCGCGGCAAAATCCCCCGCGCCGCCGCCCGCGGCGGTTTTTTTCTTTTGACGCGCCGCCACTGCCGCCGCATCGTACGCCGCCGCTTCCCGCTCGGTAAAGCGGATGGCTCCCGTGGGGCATTCGGGCAGGCAGTCCCCCATTCCGTCACAATAATCGTCCCGAATCAGCTTTGCCTTTCCGTTTACCATCGCAATGGCACCCTCGTGGCAGGCATTTGCACACGCGCCGCAGCCGTTGCACTTTTCTTCGTCTATTTCGATGATTTTTCGGATCATTTTTTGTCCTCCTTCGCTTTTCTGAGTGCATTATAGCGCGTTTTCTGACGTTTGTATGTGGTTATAACCACGAAATTTTCGGTTTTGGACTTGAATTTCGGATTCCCGATGCGTACAATAAAAGAAAACACCAAGGAGGCAGAAATGGAAACCCTGCTGTTGGAAGTGCTGAACGAGGCGGAGCGGGCGGATTTGGAATCCTTATCCGCCGTCCGACGCGCGCATTACCGAAAAGGAGAATATATTCTGCACGCCGAGGATACGGTGCGGGAGGTCGGCAGTGTGCTTTCGGGCAGTGTGATTTTGGAATATGTGGATCTTTGGGGCAATCGGAGTATCCTCGGGCGCGCGGAGGCGGGGCAGATTTTCGCGGAGACTTATGCGCTCTCCCGCCGCCCGCTGACGGTGGATGCGGTAGCCGCAGAGGATACCGAGGTGCTGTTTTTGGATATTTCCCGCGTAACAGACCCCGCCCATTCGGCGCGGGCGTGGTATCCGAAGCTGCTTTTTCGCCTGCTGACGCTCACGGCGGATAAGAACCGTGTGCTTTCCCGCCGCATTTTCTGTACCTCCGCCAAAACCATCCGGGCGCGGCTGAACACTTACTTTTCACTGATGGCAAAGGAGACGGGCAGTACAACCTTTTGTATTCCGTTTGACCGCCGCCAGATGGCGGATTATCTCAATCTGGATCGCAGTGCGCTTTCCAAGGAATTGGGCAAAATGCGCGACGAGGGGCTGATTGAATTTTATAAGAATACCTTTCGCCTGAAACGGTTGTAAGGGGAAAGCCCCCGGGCAAGCATCACCCGCCCGGGGCGTGGTACTTTTGTGGTACCGGATACAAAAAGAGTACCGGCACAAAGAGAATTCGCGCGGCAATTGCGGTTTGCCCGCGAAAATAGAGAAAAAGTACCGCGATACAAAAAGTGCGGCGGTCGGGGGAACCCGCGCAAAGGGGAAAACAGAAAAGCATCGGGATGTGAAAAGCGTGGCGGTTGGGGGAACCCGCGCAAAGGGAAAAAACAGAAAAACACCGCGATTGCGGTGCTTTTCTGTTTTGGTGACCCCTACGGGGAGATCATTGCGAACGCTGCGCGTCCGCTCCGGTTGCGTATGGTTCCGGCGAAAGGCGGTGTGGCAACCGAAAGGGTTCGATTCTGCGAAAGGAATCACAATAAGAAAAAGAAGCGCACACTGTGCGCTTCTTTTCTGATTGGTGACCCCTACGGGAATCGAACCCATGCCTTCGCCGTGAGAGGGCGACGTCTTAGCCGCTTGACTAAGGGGCCTTACGGAATGCTTTGCTATTATAACACATTCCGCGCGGAATTGCAACCCCTTTTTGCAAAATTTTTTGATTTTTTTGCGGTTTTCTTTTACGGTGCATCCTCTTGTCGGAAACGGTACAGTTTTTGCATCAGCGGGAGTTTTTCCGGGTCGCTCCCGGTGATCAGCACCCGCCCCGGGTACCACGCGGGGGGCAATGGCTCCGGTAGATCGTGCGCCTGCGCGGCGGGCGCGCGGAGGATGGCGGGCGTGCAGGGCGTGGCAGGTGCGTAGGGCGTGACGGGTGTGCAGGGCGTGGCAGGTGCGCGAGGGGCGGCAGGTGTGCGGGGAACGGCGGTCGTTGTGCCGAGGTTCGGGGCGGTGTTTGCGTTGAGGTTCGTGCCGACACCCGCGGCGGCGGTTGCGCTGACACCTGTGCCGATGCTCGCACTGTCATCTGTGACAGAGTTCGCGTCAAAACCTGCGGCGGTGTTTGGGGCGGAGCCTGTGCGGATGCCCGGGGTGGCGTTCGTCCCGGGGTCTGCGTTGCGGGGCGGTTTTTTGATCAAAAAGTATTTGAAATTGCCCGAGATGAAATCTGCGTCGGTTGGCGTGGCGAAATCTGTGCCGAGGTCCGGGGCGGTATTCGTTCCGATATTTGCGCCGGCGCGATTGCCGATGGTTAAGGCAAAATCCGCCCCGGCGGTTGCGCCGCGCAACAGTCCCGCCGCCGCAAGGCGGCGTACCGTTTCCTTTGCGGTGCCTGCCGCGCCGTCAAAAAACGGCACGGGATACCCCAGCGCACGGTGAAGTGCGCCCGAAAGGAACGGAAAATGCGTGCATCCCAGCACCACGGCATCAAAACGCACGCCGCGATACGGTGCCAGCAGCTCGGTCAGGTATTTTTCCGGGGCTTCCCCCCAAAACACGCCCGCCTCCGCAAAGCGCACCATTCCGGGGGCAGCAAGTGCCGTTACCGACCCGCCGGCGGCTTCTGCCTTTTGAACCGCAGTTCGGAATTTTCCGCCCTCCAGCGTTGCCTCGGTTGCCAGCACCAGTACGCGGGGGCGGGGGCAGACGCGAAGGGCGGGGGCGAGAGCCGGTTCCATCCCGATGACGGGTAATTCCGTGCGGGCGCGCAATTCCGCCGCCGCCACCGAGGTGGCGGTGTTGCAGGCAAGCACCAGAGCCTTGGCGCGGCAAAGGAGCCGCATTGCACGCGCGAGAACGATTTTTTGGATTTCCTGCCTTGTTTTTTCCCCATACGGGGCGTTGGCACAGTCACCGAAATACAGAAAGCTCTCGGCGGGCAGTGCTTTTTGCAGTTCCCGAAGGACACCGATGCCCCCAACGCCGGAGTCCAGCACGGCGATGGGGGCGGTGATACACTTCATTATTTTTCAGCCTTGGCGGCGTTTTCCGCCCCTTGCTTCAACAGTCCAGAAAACTCCTCCACCAATGCCGAAAGGTTGGAAAGGTGAGAGGTGGACGGCGTTTGCAGTGCCGCCATATCCGTGGTGACGGTATGCGTTTGTCCCAGCTCCGTTACGCTGAGGGTCACGGTTACCGTCCCTTCCGGTGCGTCGGCTCCGGTCAGGGTTTTGGTGGTCATATCCTCGGGCAGATTTTTGAAATTATGTTCCAGAACGGTATTGTAATAAGCGGCAAGCACGGCGGTAAAATCGATGCGGTAGGTCACACCGCCGGAAACGATTTCGCCGCGGGCGGTATCCAGCACGTCATCGCCCTTACAGAAGCGCACTGCAAAGTCCTCGGTGTATCCGTGCCGGTCAAAAAATTCATTGGTATTGCCGCGGTCGTCGTTCTCCTGCCCGTTCTGCGCTCCGTCGTCGGCAGGCGGGAACAAGACTCCGTCCCCTCCCGGCAGCGGTTCGGTTTTTTTGCACGCGGAAAGCGATAACAGCAACAGCAGTGCCGCAAGGCAGACCAAAATCTTTTTTCTCATCGGATTTCCTCCCTGTTCGGATTACAGCATTTACGGATCAAGGCGGGAAAGCACCTCCCGCACCTCCTCTATGGTGGTTACGCGCATCAGCGCGTCCCGCACGGCGGGCGCGCCGCGCATCCCCTTGGTATACCACGCAAGGTGCTTGCGCGCCTCCGGCACGCCGATACGCTCGCCCTTCCTTTTCACAATGTCCGCCGTGTGCGCAAGAGCCACGGCAAGGCGTTCCCGCACGGTGGGCGGGGTGTAAGGGCGATTTTCCAGCATTGCCAGCGTTTCGGCAAACAAAAACGGGTTTCCGAGTGCCCCGCGGGCAAGCATCACTCCGTCACACCCGGTGGTTTCCAACATTCTTTGAACATCCGCGGCGCAAAACAGGTCCCCGTTTCCGATTACGGGAATCGAGACCGCTTTTTTGACTGCCGCGATGACGCGATTGTCACTGCCCGGCTGATAAAACTGCTGTCTGGTGCGCCCGTGGATGCAGATTGCCGCCGCGCCGGCGGCTTCCAGCCGTTTTGCCAGCTCCGGGGCAACGATGCTGTTCGCATCCCACCCGGCGCGCAATTTCACGGTTACGGGCAGATGCACAGCGTGCACCACGGCGCGCACGATTGCCTCCGCCCGCCGCGGGTCGCGCAAAAGCGCGCTACCTTCTCCGTTTTTGACAACCTTTTCCACGGGACAGCCCATATTCAGGTCAATCGCCGCGGGGGAAAGGCTCCCGCGCCGCCCGCGGTATTCGCCGCATTCCAGCATTGCCGCCGCCCGAGCGAGAAATTCCGGCTCCGCGCCGAAAAGCTGAATTGCCATCGGCGTGCTGTCCGCCTCCACCTCCGCCAATCGGGCGGTGCGGGCGGGTGCCGTTTCTTTTCCGTTTTGCTCAAAGCACAGGGCCTTGGCGGAAATCATTTCACTGACAGTATATTCCGCTCCGAATTTTTTGCAAAGCGCGCGGAACGCGGCGTCCCCCACGCCCGCCATCGGAGCCAGAAACAGCCCGTGCGGCACGGTTATCGTGCCGATGCGAACAGCGGGCATCAGCCGTTGTACAGGCGCGTCATCCGGCACGCCTCGGTATGAATCCTCTGGCACAGCTCCACGGGGATGCCCGCCGCCACGCCGGGGTCTTTGATGGAATTGACGTCAATAATCCGCTTGCGTCCCGTAACGGTGTAAAAAACGGTGACGGCGGCAACGTAGCTACCCACCGGGGTGGCGTGATTGCCGTCCTCCCGATAGAGCGTTTCTGCGGGTTCGTGCAGGAGAATCCGCGTAAAAACCTCTCCTGCCGGGGCAAAAAAGCACCCGTTGGCACGGCAGAACGCGTGATAGGCATCGGTCATCGGACGCTGTGCCGCCCGGTTGTCACGCCGCGCCCACGGCATATACAGATAAAAGCGGGAGCCTGCCTTATCCGCCAGCTCCTTGATTGCCTTTGCACCCTCACGGAACGCCGCGGCGTCAAAGGCGGCGGCACTGTCCTGCGCCACCACCGCATCGTATTCCCCGCACCGGATGTTGAACGGAATATCGGGAACCGACAGGTGAAAAAGCAGGTTTTTTCCGCCCTCGGTAAGCATCGTTACGTGGGTCTTCTGCCCGGTGGCTTCCAAAAGCCGCTTCACGATCTCCGGCATTGAATTATAATATGTATGACTGTTTCCGATAAATAACAGTTTCATAAAAGCCTCGCCTTTGCACAAATTTTCAGTATTATCATAGCACAAAGCCCGCGGTTTGTCAAGCAAAGAGGGCGCGAATTGGGGCGGGAAAAACCGGTTCTTTTTCCGCCCCCCCGGAAAAGTTTTCACCGCAAAAACCGCCCCGCCCCGCCCGCCGCCCCCGCGGTTTGGCAAAATCCGCCACCGAGCCTGACGCTTTTGCACCTCACCGGTCGTTTTCTCTGCACGATTGGGGCTTGACCGCAGGAATAAAGTGTGGTACCATCGGCATACACACCCCCAAAAACGGGGCGAAAGGAGGAAGAAAAATGAAAATCGTGAAAACCATAGGGTGCCTTGCCCTGCTTTGTGTCATCATCTGCGGCTGTATTGCGATGGCGAAGAGGGGAGAACCGAATCAGGCAACGGGCACCAACGACACCCCCACGGGAGAGGCAACCGTCAACCCGCCGCAAAACGACGCGGGCGGAGAGCCGGCGCAGGAGATTACCGGCAGTGTCACCGTGCCGAAAAAGTACAGCGAGGGCTTGAAGTTCCGCAGTAACGGGGACGGCACCTGCTCGGTGGCGGGGATGGGGAGCTGTACCGCTTCCTGCGTGCTGATTCCGCCGCAAAGCCCCGCAGGGGATACCGTAACCGGAATTTTGCCCTTTGCCTTTCGGGACAGTATCGTGGGGGCAATCGAATTGCCGACCACGGTTACGGTGCTGGATGCCGCCTCGTTTGCGGGGTGCAATCGGCTGGCGTACGTGCGGGTGAGTGCCGGAAATCCCGCGTTTCTGGAGGAGGACGGCGTTCTGTACACGGCGGACGGCACCACGCTGGTTTACTGCCCCTCGGGCAGGAGTGCCGACACGCTGACGCTCTCCTCCTCGCTGACCCGCATTGCGGCGGGCGCATTTGCCGATTGCACCACCCTGCGTACCGTCAACTATGCAGGCACCACCTCGGAGTGGCACAATGTGATTGTGGGGGACGATAACGACCCGCTTTACGCCGCCACTCTGCGGTTCCGGACATAAAAAAGCGGCGGATTTCGGCTCCGCCGCGCGTCGGCAAACCCGGATTTCTCCCGGGCCGGATCGTATTTCCCGTTTTTGCGTGCCGTGCAACGGGAAGCGGCTTCCGTGCGTAAACGCAACGGAAAAACACCGGAAAGGATTCCGGAGATATTTGCGGGGAGCCCGTCAAAAGGCTCCCCGCATTTTTATATGGCAAACCCGCCGTCCACGCCAAGGCACTGCCCGGTGATAAAGGACGCCTCCTTACTGGCGAAAAACCGCACAGCCGCCGCCACGTCCGCCGGGGTGCCGAGGCGGCAGAGCGGGGTTTCCTCCGTCAGCGCGGAAAGCGTGCCGCTGTCCAATGCCGCGTTCATTTCGGTATCGATCACGCCCGGCTCCACACAGTTTACGGTGATGCCGGAGGGACCAAGTTCCTTGGCAAGTGCCATTGTCAGCCCGCGCACGCCCGCTTTTGCGGCGGAATACGCCACCTCCATTGAGGCACCGATTTTCCCCCACATCGAGCCGATGTTGATGATGCGCCCACAGCCCCGGCGGATCATATCCTCCTGTACCTCGCGGGCGGGATAAAAAGCCCCCGAGAGGTTGGTATCCAACAGCCGCCGCCAGTCCGCGTCCCCAAGGTCGCGGGAGAGGGCGATTCCGGAAATGCCCGCATTGCACACCAGCACGTCTATTCCGCCGCCGAGAGCCGTTCTGGCACGGGCAACCCCGCGGCGCACCTCGTCGGGGTCGGAAACATCGGCGGCAATTGCCGTGGCACCGGTTTCGGCGGCGATTGCCGCCGCCTCCTTTTCGCGGGTGCGGTAAAAAAACGCAACCGCATCGCCGTCGGCGGCAAAGGTGCGCACGATTTCGGCACCGATCCCGCGGGAGCCGCCCGTAATCAGAATTCTTCTCATTGTTTTTCCTTTCGGGTGCCGCGGCACCCTTTTGTTTTTCGTATGGATTTTATAACTTTTCGTATGGATATTTTGTGTCGTATCGGGGATTTTTCGCTCCCGTGTGATAGGATATTTACTTTTTCGGGGTGAAATGCTCAAAAATCGGATAATTGCCGTCGCGAAGGAACGCAGCATATTCCACGGGGTCGCGCACGGTATACACAAACGAGAGCGCACCGCGCGCTACATTGAGTTTTCTCGCAACACTATCGGGGTATTTTCGGTCATACGCCACAAACGCGGGGCGGCAAAGAAAGTTCAGCCATTCGGCGGAAAGCGCGAAGTTGGCGAGCTTTGACCCCGCCTTTTTCTCCCGAATCAAATCGGTGACGAGAAGCCCGCGCACCGCCGCCTTCCGGTTTTTGTAAAACCAGCGCAACAGCATCGGATTAAAGGATTCCACGCACCATTCGCCGGGATAATTGTCGAGCAGGGCTGCCACCTTGGGGCAGAGTGCGGTGTCAAAATTCTCACCTTTGAGTTCAATCAGAAGCGGCACGCGCCCCGCTACCGCCGCAAGCACCTCGGCAAGGGTGGGGATGGTGTATTCCGTACCCGAAAGGTGCGTGTTTCTCAGCACGTTTGCGGGGGTATCGGTCAAAAGTGCATCCTTGCCACACATTCTTTTCAGGTTGTAATCGTGAAAAACAAACACTTCACCGTCCGAGGAAAGCTGAACGTCCAGCTCTATGGCAAAGCCCGCCTCCGCCGCCCGTCGGAAGGCGGGCAGGGAGTTTTCCGGGGCGTCCCCGCCGTACAGACCCCGGTGGGCGTAGGAACGGAGAAACGGAGCCGCCTTTTCCTTTTTTACGGGCTTTGCGGCAGTGAGAAAGAACCAAAGGAGAAGCAGGAGCAGTGCGGCACCGGCAAGTGCTGAAAGAACGATAACGGGTACCGGCATCAGTCACCGCCTCCGATCCCCTCCAGCACGGTAGCCTTTGCCTCGGGCTTGGCATCGCCGTGGCGCACGAACAGCATCGTCAGGAATGCTGCCGCCACAAAGAAGGTGGCATAGGGGAAGAGCGTGGTGAAACGGATGTCCAGGAACACGCCCGAGAGAATGGGGGTTACCACCTGCGCCGCCATACTGGCGGTATAATAGTAGCCCGTGTATTTGCCGACGTTGCCGCCGCGGGAAAGCTCCACTACCATCGGGTAGGAGTTGACGTTGATGGTAGCCCAGCCGATGCCCGCCGTGGCAAACAGCAGGTTCATCAGCATTACGGGGCTGCCCGCCCGCAGGAACGACGCCGTGAAAAACGAGCCGGTAAGAATCACAATTCCCGCCAGAATCATCTTCTTGCGCCCGAATTTGGAGGAGAGAATCCCAATCGGAATATAGGAAACGATTGCCGCCGCGTTGGCGATAATCAGCGTGGCGTTGTAGTCCATATTCAGCACCGAGCCTGCATAGACCGAGTATTTGCTGGTAACGGCGTTATAGCCCGTGAACCAAAGCACCACCGAAGCGAGAATCAGCAACAGCGACCGCCGTTCGGCAGGGGTGAGGCGGCGGTCGCCGCCCGTGTCCTCCTCTTTTTCCTCAATGCCGAGCCGCTTGCTTTCCTCCTCCATTTCCGCCGCCCAGCGCGGCTCTCTGACCAGCCACAGGAAAAGGGCAAGGGAGACTAACATAATTCCGGCAATGATGCCGAAAAAGAGCGTGTAGCTCATCAGGGCGTTGGAGGCTTTGCCGGTGCCGAGAAGCATTCCCAGCCCCAGCACAATCACGCCGCCTGCCGCCCCCATCAGGTTGATGACCGCATTTGCCTTGGAGCGGAGCGGCTTGACGATGACGTCCGGCATCAGTGCCACGGCGGGGGAACGGAAGGTCCCCATTGACACCAGCAGCAGCAGCAGAATACAGACAAACGCCACCAGGGGTGCGGGATGCGCCGCGGTGACCGAGGAGGCGTACGCCTGCCGCGCGGGGACAACATACGCCGCATAGCTTTCCGCGTCCTGCGGGGTGATGGCTTTGAAATTTTCCTCGCTGATTACGGACTGCAACGGCTGCTTCCGATCGCCGCGGAACGGGTTGACATCCTGCAGAATCTCGGAAAAGCTCTTATGGTCGGTGGTTTCGGATTCCATACGGATGTTGGGGTTGGCTTCCCAAAGGGTATCCAGTGCCTCGGTGTACGCCTGCCCCTCGGTTGCCTCCACCGCGCTGAGGTTTTTCAGTTGTGCGTTGTCGGGCAGGGACAGCAGCACCAGTGCCGCCGCCGCGATAATCGTGCCGCAAAAGATGAACGGCGTGCGCCGCCCGTGGCGACTGCGGCATTTGTCGGACAGCGCGCCGAACAGGGGCAGGAGAAAGAGTGCCAGCACGTTGTCCAGTGCCATAATCGCGCCCGACCAGGTCTGCGGCAGACCGAATTTGTCGGTCAGAATTTTGGGGATGATGTTGTCGTATGCCTGCCAGAATGCGCAGATGAGGAAAAAGGCAAACCCGACGAACAGGGTGCGCTTGTAATTCAGCTTCATATCGTTGCCTCCTTATATACTGCCCGCACGGCGCATTGCCGCCGCACGGAGGATCGCCGCCTGCGTTTTTCCGTCCGGAATTTCCCCGCGCAATACCGCCGCCTCGGCTTCCTCCAGGGGCAGGCGGAACACCTCCAGAAATTCGTCGTCGTCAAAATCCGTTTCGCCGAAGGAAAGCCCCTTGGCAAGAAACATCCGGATGCGCTCGCCAAGGATCGCGGGGGAGCCGTAATAATCCCCCAACGGAATCATTTCGCCCGCGGTGGCACCGGTTTCCTCTTTCAGCTCCCGGATTGCCGCCGAGAGCGGGTCCTCGTCCGGCGCGTCCAGCTTTCCGGCGGGAATTTCGGTCAGCACCTGTCCCACGGCGTAGCGGTATTGGCGTTCCAACAGCACCTCGCCCTTGTCGGTCAGCGGCAGAATACAGACCGCACCGATGTGCTTGATATATTCCCGCACCGAGGCTTCGCCGTTCGGCAGGCGGACGGTATCCTTATAAAGATGCACCACCGTGCCGTCAAAAATCAGGCGGGAATCAACGGTTTTTTCTTCCAGCTCCAAGAAAATCACTCCTTTCCTTCTTATTGTAGCCGATTTTTTCGGTTTTGTAAAGAGGAAAAAATGCGGCAATGCGCGGGGGTGTTTATTTTTCCGCTCGGCGGGCAATACTCGGGGAAAAGAAAGGGGTGGCTTTATGCTGAAAGGATGCCAGAAAGAGATGATTGTACTGCACACAACCGACAGCCCGCTGTTTGAGGACGCGTTTTTTGTGTTGCGTGCGGGAAAGCCCGCACCGGCGCACACGGATATGCTGACCGAGGCAAACAGAATTGCCTTCGGTGGGCGGGATTATTTTCTGCATCGCAGGCGTTCCGCCGTCGGATGGCTCTTTTTCGGAGCCGGAGTGCTGGCAGGTTCGGGAATATTTTTCCTGCTTCATTTTCTGATCGGATTTTAATCTTGACAAACGGGGAGCTTTGGTGTATCATAAAATGAATGTACCGTATCTGTATCCGCCGCGCGCCGTTGCCGCGCCGGATTTTGCGCGATGGCGCGTGATAGAAGCAAAAGGAGAATATATGCCGAGAAACCCAAGAAAAAAAACGGTCGGTGAGCCGGGCGGGGCAGTCTATACCCCGGAGGCACCGCAGAAAAACAAAAAGGGCGGGGCAAGGAACGGAAAAAGACCCGTCGGGCGTGAGGAAACACCGCCCGTAAAACCCGCCAAAAACACAAAAAGCCCCGGAACGGGTAGCGAAAAAGCCGCCACACAGGGCGGAACCCGGTCAGCAGGAGGCGGCAGACACCTGACGCGAGCCGCCGGAAAACAGGCAAGAGCCGCCGGAAAACAGGAAAAGAACGCCGGGTGGCAGGAAAGAAGTGCCGGAAAGCCGGAAAAAACCGCCGGAAAGCAGGCACGCGGCATCGGGCGGCAGACGCCGCCGGAATCGCGGGGCAGTGCGCAGAAAAAAGCGGCATTTGCCGAAAATACCCCCATACGCGATGAGAAAAGCCGAAACGGCGCGTCGAAATCGGGTGGCAAAGGTCGGAACCGGACGGGTGCCGTTCCCGGTGCAAAGTTGCGGATTATTCCGCTGGGGGGGCTTCACGAAATCGGCAAAAACCTTACCGTAATCGAATACGGCAACGATATGATTGCCGTGGACTGCGGGCTTGCCTTTCCTGATGACGATATGCTGGGGATTGACCTGGTGATTCCTGACGTGACCTACCTGGAACAGAACAGTGACCGCTTGCGGGGGATTTTCCTCACCCACGGACACGAGGATCATATCGGGGCAATTCCGTACGTCCTTCGCACGATTCATCCGCCGGTGTACGGCACCAAGCTGACCGTCGGCATCATCAAAAACAAGCTGGAAGAACACGCACTGCCGTGGAAAGCCGACCTTCGCACCGTTTGCGCGGGCGACACCGTGCAGGCGGGCGCGCTTTCGGTGGAATTTATTCACGTGAACCACTCGATTGCGGATGCGTGCTGTCTTGCCATTCATACCCCGCTGGGGACGGTGATTCACACCGGTGACTTCAAGCTGGACATCACACCGATTCAGGGTGAGATGATGGATCTGGCGCGCCTTGGCGAGCTTGGAAACGAGGGCGTGCTGGCACTGCTGTGCGAATCCACCAACGCGGAGCGTCCGGGCTTTACCCCCTCCGAGAAAAAGGTGGGCAGGTCGCTGGAATATATTTTCACCTCCAATCCGGACAAGCGGATTGTGATTGCCACGTTTTCCTCCAACGTTCACCGGGTACAGCAGATTATCGATATCAGTGCCGAGCACGGCAGAAAGGTGGCTGTGACCGGGCGGAGTATGCTGAATATCGTGGGTGCCGCGGTAGAGCTGGGCTATATGAAGGTACCGAAGGATACGCTGATTGACATCACCGAAATCCGCCGTTATAAGCCCGAACAGCTGACGCTGGTGACCACGGGCAGTCAGGGGGAGCCGATGTCGGCTCTTTACCGGATGGCGTATTCCGACCACAATCAGGTCACGCTGGGACACGGCGATCTGGTGGTGCTTTCCTCCAGTGCCATCCCCGGCAACGAAAAGCTGGTGGGGCGCGTAATCAACGAGCTTTCCAAAAACGGCGTGGAGGTTCTGAACGACGCGGCAATGGCGGTTCACGTTTCGGGTCACGCCTGTCAGGAAGAGCTGAAACTGATGCAGGGGCTGACCAAACCGAAATATTTTATGCCCGTACACGGGGAATGCCGCCATATGCAGGCAAACCGGAGGCTGGCTTTGGAAATGGGGATTCCGGACGAGAATATCTTCCTCTCCGAAATCGGCAGGGTGCTGGAAATTGACGAAAACGGCGCGCGCTTTGCCGGCACGGTGCCTGCGGGGCAGGTGCTGGTGGACGGCTACGGCGTGGGCGACGTGGGCAATATCGTGCTTCGCGACCGCAAGCATCTCTCGCAGGACGGTCTGATTGTGGTGGTTGCCACGGTGGACGAGGAAAGCGGACTGCTGATTTCGGGTCCCGACGTGGTGTCCCGCGGGTTTGTGTACGTCAAGGAAAACGAGGAGCTGATGGTGGAGGCAAAGCGCGTGGTACAGCGTTCGCTTGACGCGTGCCTCTCCGGCAAGGGAGACAGCGACTGGCTCCAGCTCAAAACCCGCGTAAAGGACGATCTGTCCAGATTTTTGTTTTCCAAAACCGGGCGCAAACCGATGATTCTGCCCGTGATTATGAATGTGTGATGCGGTGTGCCTTCACAGAAGCGACACCGTGTATACACATCGGCGCGTTAAAATGTACTTCCCGGTCGGCTGACCGTTGAATAATGAACAAAACAAAATAAAGCAAAGGGGTCCTTACAATGGGAAAAGGAAACAGAACAGAAAACGAAAAAGCAAGTGAACTGCTTGCCTCCGCCAAGGGCGGAAAAGCGGCAAAAGCCAAAAAGGGTCTGCCCGTGTGGGCGGGAACGCTGATTCTCGTTGCGGTGCTGGTAGCACTGGTGCTGATTGCCACATTTTCCGCACTGAACGCAAAGGGCGTATTCCTGCACGGCAAAACCGTGGCGTCTACCGAGCATTACAAAATCAATGCCGCGATGATGTCCTACGTGATTTATTCGGAATATCAGAATTTCGTGACCACCTATTCCTCCTCCAGTTACGGGAATATTCTGGCTTACATCCGCGGCACGGGCGGGGACGCGCTGAGTACCTCCACGCCTCTGCGCTCCCAGTATTACAGCAAGCCCACGGCGGATAAGCCCGAAACCGAAAAGCTGACCTGGTTTGACTACTTTGCCAAGAGCGCGGAGAGCCAGGTAACGCAGATTCTGATTTACTGCGAAATCGCAAGAGCCAACGGCGTGGAGCTGGATGACGAGGATCGCGCTACGATTGAGAGCACGCTTGACAGCCTGAAAACCCATGCCGAAACACAGGGGTATTCGGTCAACGATTACCTGATGGCAATGTACGGCAAGGGCGTGAATCTGAAGGAAGTGCGCAAAATCCTGGAGCTTTCTCAGCTTTCCTCCAAAATGGCAAACAAGAAGCAGGACGAATACAAGGGCCTGGCAACCGATGTCCGCGTGGACGCGGAGTATGAGGCAAACCGCTCCAAGTACGACCTGTATTACGGATACATCGCTTACACCTTTACGGCAAAGTTTGAACCCAAGAGCGACGCGACCGACGAGGAGAAGGCAGCTGCACTGGAAGCATACAAGGCAGAGCAGAAGAAATACGCCGAGTGGGTGGAACGCCTGAAAGGCATCACCGATCAGAGCAAGTTTGAGACCTTTGCGGCAACCGTGCGCGAGGAAACCTTTGAGCGCGTGAAGGCAGAGGAGCTGGAAAAGGGAACCGACGAAGAAGAAGCAACCAAGCTTGCAAACGAGGCGGCGGATGCGGTTGCCAAAGAACTTTCGATGATGGAAAACAAGCCGCACTATAAAAAAGGCGACGATTCCGGGGACCTTGACACCTGGATTTCCAATGTGGAGCGCGCACTCGGTGACACCACGACCGTGATTTCCGAGGCGGACGCCACCAACAAAACCGCCGAGGGCGAGCCTGTCAGCTACGTGGACAAGGCGGAATCCACCTATTCCGTTTATATGCTGACCGCTACCGTACATCCCGACAGCGGCGACAGATGGCGCAGTGTGGGGCATATCCTTTTCAAGAGCGATACCTATGATAAGCTGGAAAACACCGAAAAGCTGACCGGCAAGGTCAAAGAACTGGCGGACAAGGTGCTGGAAAAAGAGGGTGCCATCACTGCCGAGGCAATGGCGAAAGCCCTGCTGGAAGAGCTGATGAACGAGGGCAAAATCACCACCGTGAACACCGATGACAAGACCTACTATATGATTGACAAGAATGTGTTTGAGGAATACGGCAAGATTTACACCGAGGACGGCAATGTGTTCTATACCGACGTCAAACCCGGCGCAATGGTGAAGGAGTTTGAAAACTGGCTGATGGATTCCTCCCGCGTGGTGGGCGAAATCTCCTACCCCGAGGCAATCAAATCCACTTACGGCTATCACATTATGACCTACACCGGCGATGAAAAGCTCGCCTGGAAAGAGGAAATCCGCGATTCTCTTGCCAATACCGATTTTGAGAACTGGTATAACGGCGAGAAGGAGAATATCACCGTGAATGTGAACATGAAAGCGGTGAAGTCTATTTCGGGCTGATTCCGAAAACCGCAAAGGGCTGTTGCGCTTTGCCGGGTGACCCCTGCGGAGCCGATCCGCAGGGGTGCCGGGGCGCGACAGCCCTTTGCCGATGCGGCGGAACGCCGCACGGAATACACGCGAAATACATACGGAATACGCAAGGAAAACCGAAAGGAGGGGAACGGATGAAAAGCGGTTTGCAACAGCCGCCCTGCGCGGCGCGCGATACGGTAGCTACCGGGACGGCACGCGCAGACACTCTTCATATGGCGCACAAAACAACTTCGGATACGGCACACGCAGGCACTGCCGATACGGTACGCACGGCATTTTCGGATACGGCGCACGCGGCATCCGTCGGGGCGCGCGGCATTTTCGGCACCGCGCGTACAGGCACTTCGCGAACGGCGCGCGCGGTATTTTGCCGGGTGCTTTGCTTGCTTTGCGCGGCATTGCTGATGCTTTCCGGTGTTTCCTGCCGCAAAAAAAGCGGCGGGAGCGAGGTGCCGCTCTCGCCCGGGCTTTCCCTGATTGAGGGGAGTGCCATTCACGAGCAGGGGGTGGCACTTCGCACCGAGCATTACACCGTAACCGACGGAATGCTTGCCTACTGGTGTTACGATTACGGACTTTCGGTGATGCGGGAGATGGAAAAAAACAAAGCGTTTGATTCCGCAAAAAATCTGCACGATCAGATGTATAGCGAAACCGAAAGTTGGTATGATACCATAATGAACACCGTGCTTGACGCGGTTTGCCGCACCCTGATTTACTGTGAGGGGGCAACGGCGGCAGGCGAGGCGGAATTGCCGGCTGAAACCGAGGCGGCAATCGAGCAACAGCTGTATACCCTGCGCTTTCGTGCGGCGGCAGAAAACGGGGAGGATCTGACTGCTTATCTTCGCCGCTCCTACGGCTCGCTGATGGATGAGGAGGACCTTGCCACGGTGCTTCGGTACGAGGCGATTGCAAGCCGCTATTCCTCGCTGTTGAGTGACCGCCTGGAGACGGAAATTTCCGCCGCGGACGCACTCTCCTATGCCGCGGCGCATAATCTTTCCGATGAGACTCCTTCCCGCAATCTGGAATATCTGATTGTGAGCGGCAGTGACGAGGCGGCGGTCAAAAAGAATGCGGCGGCGGCACTGGCGGCGGTGCAAAAAGCACCGGTGTCCGGCACGCTGGCAGGGCTGGAGACGCTTGGCACCGCGCATACGGAGCGGAATATGATTCCCGAAAACGCGGGGGTTGCCGCGATTTCCGATTGGCTGTATGCCACGGGGCGAAAGCCCGGTGATGCGGGCACCGTGACCTCCGACGGCGTAATCTTTGTACTGCTGTATACCGGAAACGGTGTGTCACGCGGCGAGGTGCGCGGGCGGATGGCTCTGTTTGATGCGGCATATGCCGAGTGGTATAACGCATTGGTCGCCGGTCTGCATTTCGGCTATAATTACGATGTGATTGACAGTTATGACGTGTCCTGAGGCACGGAAGGGAGAAAAAATGGTACTTGACGCCAAAAAAACCACCGTTGCTTACCGTTGCCCGCATTGCGGCGCGGGAGTGATGAGTGCCGTAAGCCTGTTTCATCTGAAGGGCTCTATGGTGCGGCTGAAATGTGATTGCGGCAAGAGCGTGATGGAGGTTCAGCCCGCGGGGGACGGAAAGCTGAGGCTGACCGTACCCTGCATCATCTGCCCCAAGCCCCATCACTTTACGGTCAGCGAAAAGGTGTTTTTTGATAAGGAGTTGTTTTCCATCCCCTGTCCTTATACCGATATCAATATCTGTACCACGGGGGAGATCAACCACGTAAAAGCGGAGCTTGCCCGCACGGAATTGCAGCTACTGGATATGATGGAGAAAAGCGGCGTCCGGGATTTCGGGGCGTTGCACCGGGACGCCGAAGCGTGCGTTTCCGACCCGCAGGTGCTGGAAATCGTGCTGTTTGTCATCCGCGATCTGGACGACGAGGGCAAGATTCATTGCCTTTGCCCCGCCGAGGAGGAGCACGAATTTGACGTGGATCTCCTGCCCGACGCGGTGCGTGTGACCTGCCGCAAATGCGGTTCCTCGGCGTTCATCCCCACGGGCTCGTTGCTGGATGCACACGATTTCCTCAATTGTGAGGAGCTGACGCTCACGCCGCCCGATTCCGCGCGGCACAAGGAGGAGTAACGGGGCGCGTATGCGCCGGAGCCTCCGTCCCGGAAACGGCAGAAAACTGTCGATTCCGCCAAAAACACGGGCAAAACCCGTGGAATCCGCGAAAACGCGGGAAAAATCATCGATGCCGCAAAAACGCGGGAAAAAGCCCATCAATGCGCAAAAACTGCGTGCAAAACCCTTTGATTTTGCGAAAATGCGTGCGAAATTCCGCTTTGGGTTCACACGCCCAAAGCCCGGCACCACCTGCGAACTCCGTCTCCGACGGCGGCTGCACGGCTCCCGCGTTGCCTTGGGTTCACACGCCCAAAGTCCGGCATCAGCCGTGCAAAAGTTTTTGAAGGAGGTGGGGAGGGGACTTTTTGTAAAAAGTCCCCTCTTGCGCGTCCCCTCTTGCCGAAACCGCAAAAAAAGCGGGGGCTGAAAGCCCCCGCTTTTTTTGACGTTTCTCAGCGGATGTATTCGGTTTCAAATTTTGTCCACGGAATGTTGACGTCGGCATTGTCCACCAACAGCTCGCGGATGTGGAACAGGAGCGGGAAGTCCTCCGCTTTTGCCTTGCCGTTTTTCACCAGCTCAATCACAGCGTCTGCGGTGCGGCGCGCGATGACGATGGATTCCAGCGTCACGCCCTTGAGGATTTCCATTGCTTCGTCAAAGTGCTTGCCCTCGCCAAGCAGGGTGCCGATTTTGCGGGTGCGCCCGCCAAACACGGTCACATACAGGTCACCGATACCAAGGAAAATGTTTTCGGGCTTGCCGTCGCAAAGGCAAAGCAAGCGGTTCATCTCCTTTGCCGCCTGACCGAACAGTGCCGCCTGGGAGTTGTAATGCTCAAACACGCGCCCCTCGCGGCGGTAGGACATTCCGATTGCCAGCGAAACACCGAGTGCGTAAGCGTTTTTCAGAGCCACGGCGCATTCCACACCGCGGATGTCGGTAGAAAGGCTGATGTGGTAAAAATCGGTTTCAAAAAGGGACTTGATCCAGCGGAGCAGCTCCATATCAGGGCCGCAGAAGGTGACCTCCGTGGGGTCCAGGTCTGCCAGCTCATAGCTGGTGCAGGGGCCGCCCACCGCGTTGATTTTCAGCTTTTTGTCGGTAAATTTGAGCATATGCTCGGGGTAGGAAATGAGATTTCCCTTGCCCTCGCCGTTGTCAATCATCCCTTTGGTGATGGAAAGCACGGGCAATTCCTCCGGAATCACGGGAACCACGTTTTCGCAGAACCAGTCCAGCCCGAAGCTGCTCACGCCGCAAATCAGCAGGTCTGCACCCTTCAGGCACTTGCCGAAGTCCTCATACTGATAGAAAGTGACGCCCTCGGGCATTTTGAAGGAAGTTTTTTTGCCGTTCACGTCGTGGGTCAGGGTCAGATGCTCGCTCGTTTTCTGCCCGTGCTCGATGATGGCGCGATCCAGCGGAGTGCCGACCAGGCGCACCGTATTGCCGTTTGCGCAAGCCGGAAAGGACATTGCCGAACCCATCATACCCGCGCCGATAATTGTAATGATTGCCATTTTCAAAACCTGCCTTATTTTTGATTTTCGGCTTGCCAAATGCACGCCGATGTGGTATTATTAGAATAAACCACGCGGGCGCACTTGTCAAGGCGTGGCGGAAAAGTTGACAAACTTTCACAATCTCGCGCAAATTCAATCAATTTTTTGAGTGAGGACAAGGGGGGACGATATGCTGCAAGTGGAACGGCAGGAGGAGATTCTGCAGCTTCTGAAATCGCATCAGGCATTGCGCGTCAGTCAGCTGGCAAAGCTCCTGTATACCAGTGAGGCAACCGTGAGGCGTGACCTGGCGGCATTGGAGCGGGACGGCTCAGTGCGAAGGGTGTTCGGCGGCGTGGTGGCGGTGCAGGAACAGCTGCCGCTGGATTTCCGCCGTCAGAAAAACGCCGCGGCAAAAGAGGAGATCGCCCGCCGTGCGGCGGCAATGGTGGCGGACGGGGAGACCGTGTTTTTGGACGCTTCCTCCACCGCGCTCCATCTGCTTCCTTACTTATTAAAGAAAAAGGAACTGACCGTAGTGACCAACAGTCACCGCGTGGTGGAGCAGGCGCGGGAGAGCAAGGCACGCGTGTTCTGCACGGGCGGGGAGCTTTCGCGGCGCAATTTCGCCTTTGTGGGGCGGGGTGCCGAGCGCGCCGTGGCGGCATTTCACCCGGACACGGTGTTCTTTTCCAGTCAGGGCGTGAGTGAGGACGGGGACATTACCGATTCCTCCCAGGAGGAAACGGATTTAAGGCTTGCGGCAATCGCCGCGGGCGGGCGCAAGGTGTTTTTGTGCGATTCCGGCAAGGTGGGCAAGAGCTATCTGTTCCGCCTTTGCCGTATTTCGGATGTGGACGCCGTGGTGGCGGACGGGGATTTCCCTGCGGCACTCCTGGCGGGAAAAGGAGTGAAAAATGGGTAAAATCGTATGTGTGGGCAGTGCCAATGTGGATATTACCGCCACGGCAAAGCACCTGCCCGTCGGCGGGGAAACCGTGATGGGCAGTGCCCTTTCGTTCGGTCCCGGCGGCAAAGGCTCCAATCAGGTGACCGCCGCACACCGCGCGGGGGCAGAGCTGGTGTTCCTCACCAAAATCGGAGACGATCCGCTTGCCGCTACGCTCACGGAGCATTACCGAAGGGACGGGATTGACAGTCGGTATATCGAGGTGGTGCCGGGAGCCGTGACCTCCACGGCGTTGATTGAGGTGGACGGGCAAACCGCCCAGAACAGCATCGTGGTGGTGGCACCGTTGTTGGAAACCATCTCCGCGGACGACGTAAACCGCGCCGAGGCGGAATTTGCCACGGCGGACGTGGTGCTGGTGCAGTTTGAAACCTCGGTGGAAAGCATCCTTGCCGCCAAGGCACTGGCAAAGAAGTATCACAAAACCTTCGTGGTCAATCCTGCGCCGTTTCGTCAAATGCCGGAAGGATTTTACAACGGAGTGGATCTGCTGACCCCGAACGAGACCGAGGCGGAGTTTCTCACCGGGGTGAAAATCACCGACACCGAAAGCGCGGCTGCGGCGGGCAAGAAGCTCGCGGAAATGGGCGTGGGTGCTGCGGTAATCACGCTCGGCAAAAACGGCGCACTGTACACGGACGGCAGGGAAACGGTTCTCGTGCCGGGGCTTTGTGTGAAAGCCGTGGACACCACCGGTGCCGGGGATTCCTTTAACGGCGGGCTTTGCACGGCACTTGCCGAGGGCGCGGATATGAAAACCGCCTTGCAGTTTGCCAATTGCACGGGCGCGCTTTCGGTCACCAGGCACGGGGCGGCAACCGCCGCGCCTGCCCGCGCCGAGATTCTTGACCTGATGAAAAAAACCTACGGAACGGAGCTGTGAAGAAATGACCGACCCGAAAACCGTCAGCACTGCCGCGCTTGCCTATCTCGGTGACGCGGTGTTGGAGCTGTTTGTGCGCTCGCTTTTGGTGGATCGGGGCGTTTCCTCCTCCAAGGCACTCAATGCCAAAGCTCTGGAATTTGTGCGCGCCCCGGTGCAAGCCAAAGCGATGGAGCGGATTCTGCCGCTCCTCGGGGAAGAGGAAATTGCCGTGTTTCACCGCGGGCGGAATCTGGGGCATACCAATACACCGAAAAATGCAACGGTGGCGGAATACCGCAATGCTACGGGGATGGAAGCCCTTTTCGGCTTTCTGCACCTGACCGGAAACGCCGAGCGCGCCGCCGAATTGTTTGCGCTCGCCTATCCCGAGGCTTAATGCAACACCGCAGACGCGAGGGACGCGGGGGGGGGACACGCAAGGAGGTGCCTTCCCTGCAAGGCACCCCCTTGACCCCCTTCAAAACCTTTCAAACAAGGAAAAGGCTACCCCCGGGGCACCTGCGCCACCTGCGCC
>CAKSPL010000003.1 GCA_934481325.1 uncultured Eubacteriales bacterium
GAACCCAAGGCAACGCGTGAGCCGTGTAGCCGCCGTCGAAGACGGAGTCCGCAGGCGCCCGGGGGTAGCCTTTTCCTTGTTTGAAAGGCTTTGAAGGGGGGGCAAGGAGGTGCCTTGCAGGGAAGGCACCTCCTTGCGTGTCCCCCTCGCGTCCCTCGCGTCCCGCGTTTTTACGCGCCGAGGTAGGCGCGGCGCACGCGATCGTCGCCCGCCAGTTCTTTGGCGGGGCCGGACATTGTGATTCTGCCGTTTTCCAGCACATACGCGCGGTCCGCAACCGCCAATGCCTTTTTGGCATTCTGCTCCACCAGCAACACCGTGATGCCGCTTTCGTGCATTTCCCGAATGATGGAAAACACTTCGTCCACCATAATCGGGGAAAGCCCCATAGAGGGTTCGTCCATTACCACCAGCTTCGGCGCGGACATCATCGCCCGCCCCATTGCCAGCATCTGCTGTTCGCCCCCGGAAAGCGTTCCGGCAAGCTGTTTTTCGCGTTCCCGCAGACGCGGAAAGCTGGCGTATACGCGTTCCAGATCGCGTGCGACACCGGCACTGTCCCGCCGGCAATACGCACCCATTGCAATATTTTCCGCCACGGTCATCCTGGAAAACACGTGTCTGCCCTCCGGCACGTGAGCCAACCCCAATGCTACAATCTTATGCGGTGCCACGCGGCGCAGATCCACACCGTTATAAATGATTTCCCCGCTCTTTACGGGAATCAGTCCCGTAATCGCGTGCAGGGTCGTTGTTTTTCCGGCACCGTTTGCCCCGATGAGAGAAACAATCTCCCCGTCTCCGACCTCAATCGTGACGTCCCGGATCGCTTCAATCGCGCCGTAATTTACGGTCAGATTTCTGACAGAAAGCATTTTCTCCCCTCCTTTTATGCGTTGTCCCGCCCGAGATAAGCCTCAATCACTTCCCGGTTGCGGGCAATTTCGTGCGGAAGCCCCTCGGCAATCGTCACACCGAAGCTGATGACCTGAATCCGTTCGCACACGTTCATCACCAGGCTCATATCGTGTTCAATCAGAAGAATTGCCACCCCGAACCTGTCCCGAATCACGCGGATGGCGTCCAACAATTCCGCCGTTTCGGCGGGATTCATCCCCGCCGCGGGTTCGTCCAACAACAAAACCTTCATATCCGTGGCAAGTGCGCGCGCGATTTCCAATTTGCGCTGTTGCCCATAGGGCAATTGCGTGGCGTCCAGCTCCGCTTTGTCCTCCAGGTGAAAAATCGACAGCAGCTCTCTTGCCTGTGCCTCCCGTTCCCGCTCGATTCTGCGGTATTTCGGGGTATGGAACAGGGCATCGGCAAGCCCGTAACGGTATTTGCCGCTCATTGCCACCTTGACGTTGTCCAGCACGCTCATCCCTGAAAACAGGCGGATGTTCTGAAAGGTGCGCGCAATGCCCGCGCGCACAAACTGATGGGCTTTTTTGCCGTTCATCACCTGCCCGCAAAGCGAAACCGTACCCTCCGTCGGTCGGTAGACACCCGTAAGCATATTGAATACCGTGGTTTTGCCCGCCCCGTTGGGGCCGATCAGCCCCACCAGTTCTCCTGCTTTGACGTCGATATTAAAATCGTCCACCGCTTTCAAGCCGCCGAACTGGATGCCGAGATGCACCGTCTCAAGGACGGTCTCGCCCTTCCTTGACTTCAAAAATTCCCGGTATTCGGGCGAGCACATTTCACTCATCGGGATTTCGCGCGTAGCTTCGGCTCTCAGCTTCTCATTCATCGTTTTCGCCCTCCGTTGCGGGGGATTTTTGTTTTTTCAGAGCTTTTACGCGCGCCGGAAGAATTTTCACAAAATGCGGCAGATTGCAAAGTCCGCGGTAAAGCGAAATTTCCCCGGTGCCGAAAATTCCGCGCGGGCGGAACATCACAAACACAATCAGCACCAGCGCGTATAACAGCATCGGAAATTTGGCAAGCGCACCGAGCACCGGCACGCCGGCGGGGATTTTGGTAATGAGATTGTTGAGTGCCACCATCCCCACACCGGCAACCACGGAGCCGGTAAGCGACCCCATTCCGCCCAGCACCACCATCACCACGATGAAAATGCTGTTGTAAATACTGCTGTTGGAAAACGCAAAGCTGGAGGTGGTGAGCGAGGAAACCGAGGCGGCGTAAAGCACCCCGGCAACGCCCGCGAAAAATGCCGAAAAGACAAAGCCGAGCACCTTGAAAAAGCTGATGTTCAGCCCCGAAGCGGCGGCGGCAATGCTGTCATCCCGAATGCTTTTCAGTGCGCGCCCGTAACGGGAACGGATGAAATCCGCCATCAGGGCAAGGCACCCCGCGGTAATCAGCACGATGAGGGGAAGAAATTTCATCTGCAATTTGGTGGGGATATACAGCCCGCATTTTTCGCGGTACAGCACCGAACCCGCCACGTTGTTCAGAACGTTGGTCACAATCAGCCCGAAGCCGAGCGTGATAATGGCAAGGTAGTCACCCTTCAGCCGAAGGGCGGGCATTCCCACCGCAAAGCCGACCAGTGCCGCCCCCAGACCGCCGATGAGGATGCACACGAAAAAGGCCGCAAGATACCCTGCATCCGAGGCGGCGGAAAACACCCCTGCCGCCTTGAAGCGGTTGGCGAAAAAGGTGCCGAGATACGCCCCCACCGCCATAAACCCCATATGCCCCAGTGCCAGCTGACCCATAAAGCCCATCGTGATATTGAGCGATGCCGCCATCAGGGCAAACACACTGCAGCTCCAGATCAGGCTGACCGTGGCGTTTTTGGTGGCGGTAAGCGTCACCAACAGCACCAGCAGTGCCACCGCCGCCAGATTGACGAGGGGTGCAAACAGATTTTTCTTTCGCACAAGAAGGGAGTTTTCCGGCAGATAAATTTTTTCGTTCATACCTTCTCACTCTCCTTCTTTCCAAGCAACCCGGAGGGCTTGACCAAAAGCACCAGCACCAGCACCGCGTACACCAGTGCGTCCACGTAATTGCTCACGCCGGGAATCACCTTGGCAACCGATTCCAGCACGCCGATTACCAGCCCCCCGACCATTGCGCCGGGCAGACTGCCGATGCCGCCGAGAACGGCGGCAACGAACGCCTTCAGCCCCGGATTTGCCCCGAGCGTAGGATTGACCAACCCCTGGTTGTTGCAATACGCCACGGCGGCAAATGCGGCAAGTGCCGCGCCGATGGCAAAGGTAGCAAGAATCGTGCGGTTGGCGTTCACACCCGAAACGATTGCCGCCTCCTTATCCTCCGAAACCGCGCGCATCGCGCGCCCGAGGCGGGTTTTTTGCACCAGCAGAACCAGCCCCGCCATCAGTCCCGCGCTCACGCCCACCGTAATCAGCGTGGTATAGGGAATGACAATCGCTCCCGCGCCGATTCCGCCGGTGGGGAAGAAGCTCCTGCCAAAGCTTTTGGAGGTTGCCGAGAAAAAGACCTGTGCCAGGTTTTCCAACAGCAGACTCATCCCGATGGCGGTGATGAGTGCCGACATTCCGGTGCCGCGTTTGCGCACCGGGCGGTAGGCAATCAGCTCCACCGCCACGCCGACGGCGGCACAGGTCACCACCGCGCCGATTACGGTCAGCCACGCGGGCAGACCGACGGAAACGAAAACCGGCATCAGATAAAACATCGTATATCCGCCCACCATCAGAAAATCCCCGTGGGCAAAGTTAATCAGCCGGATAATGCCGTATACCATCGTGTAGCCGAGCGCAATCAGCGCGTAAATGCTGCCGATTCCAAGCCCGATGATTACGGCGTATAAAAATGCGGACGCGGACATATGGCGTCTCCTTCCTTTTGTGTAAAAACGGCGGACTGCCGGGAAAAGCAGCCCGCCGATCGGAATCGGTCTGTCAGTTTGCTTTCAGTGTCTCCACATATTTGAGTTCCACTGCCGCAGTTTCACTGTTGTAGCGATACTTCATAATCACCACGTCCTTTACGGGGGTGCCGGTATCGTCCAGCGTGAAGTTGCCGGTTACGCCGTTCAGGGAGCTGCCGTCCATTGCCGCTTTGATGGCGGCACCCGTCAGCGTACCCGCATCCCCGGAACCGTTCAGGGCTTTTTCAATGGCGTTGGCAAGCATATAGGTCGCGTCATAGGCGAGAGCCGAGAACGCGGTGGGGTTCTCCCCGAATTTTGCCTTGTAACCGGAAATGAAGTTTACCACCTTTTCGTCGGCAGATTCCGCCGAATAGTGATTGGTGAAATAAACGTTGTCATAGGCGGCAAGCTGATCCTTTTTCATATAATCCTGCACGCCGTCGTATCCGTCCGCGCCCATAATGATGCCCTGAAAGCCCGCCGCGCGCGCCTGTGGCACAATCAGAGTGCCGATTGCCTCATAATAGTAGGGGGCAAAGAGGAAGCCGTCGGCTCCCACCGCCGCCTTCACTTTCTGCATCTGGGTTTCAAACGACACCTCGTCCTTGATGGTAGGGGAGGTTTCGGTAATCTTGACCGTAATCCCCAGCCGTTCGCATTCCGCCTTGAAGGCGTTGTACACGCCGGTGGAATAATCACTGTCCAGTGCGTAAAGTGCGGCAACCTCGGTTTTGCCGAGCTTTTGCGCATAACGCGCCGCCATCACGCCCTGATAGGAATCCTCAAAGCAGGAGCGGAACACATAATCGGAGGCGGTGGTAATCTGATCACCGGTGGCGGAGGGCGTTACCATCACGATTTCGTTCTCGTTTGCCACCGAGGTCACGGCGGAGGTGGTGCCGGTGATCACCGGACCGACCACGGCGTGAATGCCCGCGTCAAGCAGTGCGTTCATCCCCGCCAGCGCGGTATTCACGTCTCCCACGGTGTCCTTTTCCACCAGCTCAATCGTAAAGCCGCCAAGCAGCCCGCTGTTCGCGTTGATCTCCTCAACCGCCATTTTTACGCCCTTTTCCACCGAGGTGCCGTAAACGGCAACCGCGCCGGTAAGGGGAGCAATCAGCCCGATTTTAATGACCTTTGCGTCATCTTCCTTCTTGCAGGCTGCGAACGCGGCAAGGCATCCCGCAACCATCAGTACCGCCAAAACAACCGAAACGACTTTTCTCACGGCTTTGCTCCTTTTTCTCATGATATATAAAGCGGGGGGTTCCCGCCGCTTTTTAGGTGTAATGAAAAGATTATAATCGATTTCCCCGGATTATTCAATAGTCATTTTGCACAAATTTGCGTCTTCGGGCTTGACTTTTGCAATTTTTTTTGAAAATCCTGCCGATTTTCCCGCCCGCGTTTGGATTTTGCGCCGATTTTTGCAGGATTCGGAAAGAAAAACGGCAAAACAAGACCCGTCCCGTTTGCCCCTTTGCAAAAATTGCGGAAATATGCTATACTGTGGTCAGAATCCGTAAAAATCGCCGGGTACCGCGGCGGGGGGGAAAGAACGATGGGAACCGAAAAAACAACGCAAAAAGGAGCCGCCGGCTTTCTGCCGGTTACGGCAAAAGAAGTCCGGGAACGCGGCTGGGACGCGCCGGATTTCGTCTACGTCACCGGAGATGCCTATGTGGATCACCCATCCTTCGGGGTGGCAATCATTTCCCGCGTGCTGGAAAACGCGGGATTCCGGGTGGCGATTCTCGCCCAGCCGGACTATCGGAGCGCGGACGATTTCCGCCGTTTCGGCAAACCGCGCCTCGGGTTTCTGGTCACCTCCGGCAACATTGACTCGATGGTGGCGCACTACACCGCCGCCAAACGCCGCCGCTCCAAGGATTACTATTCCCCCGGCGGCGTGATGGGCAAACGCCCCGATCGCGCGGTAATCGTATACTGCAACCGCATCCGGGAGGCGTACGGTGACGTGCCGATCATCCTCGGGGGGCTGGAGGCGTCGCTCCGCCGCTTTGCGCATTATGACTATTGGGAGGATCGGGTGCGCCGTTCGGTGCTGATTGACTCCAAGGCGGATCTCCTCACCTACGGGATGGGGGAAAAAATCCTCGTGCGGGTGGCGCAATTGCTGGAAAAGGGCGTTCCGGTGCGCAAAATCCGCGACGTGCGCGGCACCGTGTGGGTCGGAAAGCCGGAGGACACGGTGCATTTTCCCGTGGCGGCGGAATTTGATTTTGACCGCCTGAAAACCGATAAACGCTACTATGCCGAGGCTTTCGGCGTGCAGTACCGCAATCAGGACGCCATCACGGGCAAGGCGATTACCGAACGGTACGGCGACCGGTTGCTGGTACAGAATCCCCCGATGCCGCCCCTGGAGCGGGAGGAATTGGACGCGGTTTACGCGCTCCCATACGAGAGAACCTATCACCCGATGTACGAAAAGGAGGGCGGCGTGCCCGCCATCGAGGAGGTGCGTTTTTCGGTCACGCACAACCGCGGGTGCTACGGGGCGTGCAATTTCTGCGCGCTGGCGTTTCATCAGGGGCGCACCGTGCGCTCCCGCAGTATCGCAAGCGTGGTGGAGGAAGTGAAAAAAATCACGGCAATGCCCGACTTCAAGGGCTACGTCCACGACGTGGGCGGTCCCACCGCCAACTTCCGCCGCCCGGCGTGTGACAAACAGCTCACCGCCGGGGTCTGCACCAACCGCAAATGTCTTGCCCCCACCCCGTGTAAAAATCTGATTGTGGATCACAGTGAGTATGTGGAATTGCTCCGCGCGGTGGAACGCGTGCCGGGTGTGAAAAAGGTGTTTATCCGCTCCGGCATCCGGTTTGATTACCTGATGCTGGACAGGGACGAGACCTTTTTCCGCAAGCTGGTAAGCGACCATATCAGCGGACAATTGAAGGTTGCGCCGGAGCATTGCGCCGACCGCGTGCTGGACGCGATGGGCAAGCCGCATTTCGGGGTGTATACCGCCTTCCGCCGCCGCTTTTTCGAGCTGACGCGGGAAATCGGAAAGGAGCAGTATCTGGTGCCGTATCTGATGTCCAGCCACCCGGGCAGTACCCTTGCCGACGCGGTCACGCTTGCCGAATGTCTGCATCGCGACCATTATGCGCCCGAGCAGGTGCAGGACTACTATCCCACCCCCGGCACCGCGTCCACGGTCATGTATTACACGGGAATCGACCCCCTAAGCGGTAAGCCCGTGTTCGTGCCGACCGACTATCACGAAAAGCAGCTGCAACGCGCACTGTTGCAGTTCAACCGCCCGCAGAACGCAGACGCCGTGCGGGAAGCCCTGCGTGCGGCGGGGAGGGGCGACCTGATCGGGTATGACGAGCAGTGCCTCGTGCGCCCGGAAAAAAGCGCATATCCCCCCACACGCGATGAGAAACGGCGAAATTCCCCCCGCGGAAAATCCGAAAAATCCGACCGGGAGGGGAGAGCTTTCAAGCCCGCCGACGGCAGAAAACCCGCCGACAAGCCAATGCACGCCAACGCGGCAAAACGCACCGACGCAAACCCGCGCGCGGGAGCAAGCACGCGATTCCCAAACCCGCAAAGCGGCGGCAAAGCGCAGTTTGGCGGCAAAGCGCAGGGCAACAGCAAACCGCAAAACCGCAACGCCCCGCAAAGCGGCGGAAAGGCGCAGTTTGGCGGCAAAACACGAAATAGCAAGAAAGCGTAGTTTAGCGAGAAGCCACAGAGCGAAAAAGCGCAGTATACAAAATCCCCGCAGGGGTTCCGCGGAACCCCTGCGGGGATTTTTTAATGCAGAATTTAGCGGAAAACGCGGTTTGACAAAAACGCAGACCGCGAAAGCCAAAACGAGCGCGTTTCTTTCCGCGCGCCAAATCCCGCGTGCCACACTCACCGCCTGCGCCGCACCGCGCCTGCCCCCCCTCGCTCCGCGCCACTCTCGCCGTGCCACACCCGCCTCCTGCACCGCACCGCGCTACCGCACGCCAAATCCCGCACCAATCTTCGTGCGAAATCTATGAAAAACTGCGCAAACCCGCTTAAATCCACGGAAAAGCGCAAGAAACCTGTGCAAAACTCGCGCCAATCCTCCGCGTTTCGCCGCCTCCCGCGCCGCGCTACCGCGCGCCAAATCCCACGCACTACCCGCACCCGCAATACTACCGCGCGCCATCTGCGCCGCGCCGCCCCGATGGGGTGGCGCGGCTTTTTTGCCGGAATCCGTCAAATTTTTGGCGAATAAAACGAAATTAGTCAAATACAACGTTTATTTTTGTGCAGGTTGAACAGCGAAAAGGACAAAATTTGTTCAAAATTCCATTCAGAAAAGCATTGTTTTTTCGGATGTTTTCGTGTATAATAAAATTATATCCGTATGTCCATTAAATTCGTAATCAATAAAAGGGAAGGAAGTCGGTATGGCAAAGGAGAACAATCTCGCCGCATATCTCTTTCATCAGGGCACCAATTACCGTGCCTACGATTATCTCGGCGTACACCGGGAGGGGGAACGCTATGCGTTCCGTGTCTGGGCACCGAATGCCGAGGCGGTTTTTGCCGTCGGCGATTTCAACGGCTGGGGAGAAAGCGACCCGCTGACCAGAATCACGCCCGGCGGAATCTGGGAAGGCTTTGTGGAGGCAGACCGCTTCGGAGCGGGGAGCCTTTACAAATTCAAGCTCCGCACCAAAAACGGAGAGCTTTACAAGGCGGATCCTTACGCGCGCTTTTGCCAGAAACCGCCGGAAACCGCCTCGGTTTACGCCGACACGGACACCTTTGTCTGGCGGGATGCGGGGTATCTCTCGCACCGCGCGAAAACGATGACGACAAACACCGTAAACGCCCAACCGATCAACATTTATGAGATTCATCTCGGCTCCTGGAAGCGGCACGAGGACGGCACCACCTATACCTATCGCGAAACGGCGGAGGAGCTGGCACCTTACTTAAAGCAGATGGGCTACACCCACGTGGAATTGATGCCGGTGATGGAGCATCCGTTTGACGGCTCCTGGGGGTATCAGATCTGCGGGTACTTTGCGCCCACCGCGCGCTTCGGCACGCCGACCGATTTTATGGCGTTTGTGGACAAAATGCACGCCGCGGGAATCGGTGTGATTTTAGACTGGGTGCCGGCGCACTTCCCCAAGGACGCGCACGGACTGTACGAATTTGACGGTCAACCTCTGTACGAATATCAGGGTGCCGACCGGATGGAGCATAAAAACTGGGGGACGCGCTGTTTTGACGTGGGGCGCGAGGAGGTGCAATGCTTCTTAATCTCCAACGCTCTTTTCTGGATGGAAAAATACCACGCGGACGGACTGCGGGTAGACGCCGTGGCGTCTATGCTCTATCTCGATTACGACCGGGAGCCGGGCGAATGGACGCCGAACATTTACGGCAACAACCGCAATCTGGAGGCAATCGCCTTTTTCCGCAAGCTCAACCGTGCCGTGAATGACCGTTACCCCGACGTGATGATGATTGCGGAGGAATCCACTGCGTGGAGCGACGTGACCACCTTTGACCGGGGCGGACTCGGATTCACCTTCAAATGGAATATGGGCTGGATGAACGACACGCTGGCATACGCCGCCACCGACCCGCTGTTCCGCAAATACAACCACAACAACGTCACCTTTTCGATGACCTACGCCTTCTCGGAGCGGTACATTCTGCCGATCTCGCACGACGAGGTGGTACACGGAAAGAAGTCCTTTCTTGACCGGATGCCCGGGGAATACGGGCAGAAATTTGCGGGGGAGCGGGTATTTCTCACCTATATGATGACCCACCCCGGCAAAAAGCTGATGTTTATGGGGGGCGAAATCGGGCAATTCCGCGAATGGGATTTTGCCGGGAGCGTGGAATGGTTCCTGCTTGATTACGAAATGCACGCCAAAATACAGCATTTCACCGCGGAGCTGGGGCAATTGTATCTGCGCACCCCCGCGCTCTGGGAGCGGGACGGGGACTGGACGGGCTTTTCCTGGATAGACGCGAACAACCGCGACCAAAGCGTGCTTTCCTACGTCCGGAGAGACGACGACGGGCACGAAATTGTGGTAATTCTCAACTTTACCCCCGTCACGCGCGAGAATTTCCGGCAGGGACTGCCCCGGCGCGGGGTATATGAGGAGTTGCTCAACTCCGATGCCGCGGAATTTGGCGGCAGCGGCGTGACCAACGGAAACGACATCCGTACCGAGGACGTGCCGTTTCACGGACAGGAACAATCGGCGGTATTGCGCATTCCGCCCCTTGGCGGGATGATTCTGCAATTCCGCAAGGAATTGCCCGCGAAAAAGCCCGCAAAGGCGGCGGGAGGAGAGAAAAAAACGGCATCCCGCGCCAAAAAGCCCGTGAACGGTGTGAAAAAAGCCGCTCCGGCAACAAAAAAAGCGACGGCGGAAGCGTCGGCGGAAAAAACCGCCCCCGCCAAGCGCGCGGCAAAGAAACCGACCGTCAAAAAGGCGGCAAAAGCCGAGGAAAAGTAACAGAATCCTCGTCTGACAGGAGCTTCCGAACCCGAGCGGGGCGGTTGCCCTTTCCCGAATCTCGGGGTACTCTCTCGGTTTTCCGGGGCGGTTGCCCTTTCCCAAACCCGGGATGCCCTCTCGGTTTTCCGGGGCGGTTGCCCTTTCCCAAACCCGGGATGCCCTCTCGGTTTTCCGGGGCGGTTGCCCCGCTCCAAACCCGGGATGCCCCGGCGCGATCCCACTAAAATGCAATCCCACGAAAACGCGATTCCACTAAAATTCCACAATCGGAGGCTTGAAATGTTCAAGAAAAAAGAGTGCGTTGCGATGCTCCTTGCCGGCGGACAGGGGAGCCGCTTGTATGCGCTGACCGAAAAAACCGCCAAACCCGCCGTCACCTTCGGCGGGAAATACCGCATTATTGACTTTCCGCTTTCCAACTGCGTGCATTCCGGCATTGACACGGTCGGCGTGCTGACCCAATATCAGCCGCTGGTGCTCAACGAGTACATCGGCACCGGGCTTCCGTGGGATCTGGACCGCAACTACGGCGGCGTGAAGATTCTGCCGCCCTACCAGGCGAAAAACGGCGCGGACTGGTACAAGGGTACCGCCAACGCCATTTATCAGAACCTGCAGTTCATCGAGCGGTACGATGCGGATTACGTGCTGATTCTCTCGGGCGACCACATTTACAAAATGGACTACGCCGCGATGCTGGATTACCACAAAAAAACCGGCGCGGACTGCACCATTGCAGTGATTGACGTTTCGCTTGAAGAAGCAAGCCGCTTTGGCATTATGAGCACGGATGAGGACGGGCGCATCTTCAAATTTACCGAAAAGCCGAAGCATCCGGACAGCACCAAAGCGTCAATGGGCATCTATATTTTCAGCCGCAAAAAGTTAACCGACTACCTGAAGGCGGACGCCGCCGACCCCGCTTCCTCCAACGACTTCGGCAAAAACATCATCCCCGCGATGCTCGCGGCGGGCGAAAAGCTGATGGCATATCCGTTCTCCGGCTACTGGAAGGACGTGGGGACCATCGAGTCGCTCTGGGAGGCAAATATGGATATCCTCGGGGACGACCCGGTGCTGAAATTTGCCACCGACGGCTGGCGGGTGCTTTCCCGCCACGATAACGCCCCCCCGCAGTACATCGGCGAGGGCGCGGTGGTGGAAAACGCCTCCGTAACCGAGGGGTGTGAGATTCTCGGCACCGTGAAAAACAGCGTGCTGGGCGAAAACGTGCGCGTGCTGGCGGGTGCCACGGTCACGGATTCCGTGATTATGGGCGATTGCGTCATCCGCGAGGGCGCGACGGTGGAATATGCCATCATCGACCGCGACACCGAAATCGGCAAGGGCGCGCGCGTGGGCGAACCCCGCACGGCGGGACACGGCATTGCGGTGTTGGGCTCCGGCGTGTACGTGGCGGAAAACGCCGTGATTGCCGGCGGCGAAATGAGATCGGAATGAGAAGGGGGAGAGAACAATGACCGCAGCAGGACTGATTTTTTCCAACATTCACGATTCGTGCATCCCGGAGCTGACCGCGCGGCGCACGATGGCAAGCATCCCGTTCGGGGGCAGATACCGCCTGATTGACTTTGCCCTTTCCAATATGGTCAATTCCGGCATCACCAAGGTGGGGCTGATTACCCACAACAACTACCGGTCGTTGCTTGATCACATCGGCAACGGCAAGGACTGGGATCTTGCCCGGCGCAACGGGGGCATCAAGATTCTCCCCCCGTTCATCACCGCCTATGACAACGCGGTGGCAAACAAGTATTATTCCACGCGATTGGAAGCAATGATGGGAGCGATGAATTTCATTGACCGCTGTACCGAGGACGTGCTGGTGCTTTCCGACTGCGACGTTATCTGCAACGTGGATCTGGAGCAGGTGATTGAGGAGCACGGACGGCGCGGGGCGGACATCACGGTGCTGACCGCCACGGTCAACACCGCCAGCCAAAGGCTGGATCAGCACACCGAGCTTCCCACCACGGGCGCGGACGGGCGGATTACCGACCTTGCCGAATACGCGGGCGAGGAGGGAAACGTGGAGGTCTGCACCGATATTTTCGTGGTCAATCGGGCGTTTTTGCACCGCGTGGTAAACGAGGCGATTTCTCACGGCTACACCAGCCTTTATAAGGACGTGCTCCTGCGCAACGTGGGCAGATACCGCATTTATGCCTCGCATTACGACGGCGTATTTGCGAGAGTCAACTCGCTGGAAAGCTATTTCCGCTGTTCGATGCGGTTGCTGGATCACGACGTGCGCACCGGGCTTTTCTACCGCCGCAATCAGGCGATTTACACCAAAATCCGCAACTCCTCCCCCACCCGATACGCCCCCGGCTCCGTGGTACACAACTCGATGATTGCCGACGGCTGTGTGATTGAGGGGACGGTGGAAAACTCGATTCTCTTCCGCGGGGTCAAGGTCGGCAAAGGAACGCGGGTTTCCAATTCCATTCTGATGCAGGACACCTTCACGGGCGAAAACGTGCGTCTGAATTGCGTGATTACCGACAAGGACGTGCTGATTAAGGACGGGCGCGAGCTTTGCGGCTATGAAAGTATGCCGTTTTATATCGGCAAGGGCGTAACGGTTTAACACGGGGCAAGGAACGAACGACCCGGAAATTGCCCCGCACGGGGCAGAACAGAGAGGAAATATGAAAAAAATTTTATTTGTCGGCTCGGAGGCGATGCCGTTTGCCGCCACGGGAGGGCTCGGAGACGTGCTGGGTTCGCTTCCGGCGGCACTTGCCGCAACGGGGGAAGCGGATGTGCGTGTGATCCTGCCGCTGTACGGGCAGGTAAGCGAGGAATGGCGCGCCAAAATGAAAGACGAAGCGGTGTTTACCGTCCGCCTTGCGTGGCGTGAGCTTTATTGTGGCGTGAAGAGCCTTTCCCGCGGTGGCGTTACATATTATTTTATCGATAACGAATACTATTTCAAGCGGGACGCACTCTACGGCAGTTATGACGACGGCGAGCGGTTTGCCTACTTCTGTATGGCGGCACTGGAAGCACTGGACAGAGTCGGCTTTTATCCCGATATTCTGCACGCGCACGACTGGCAGGCGGCACTCTCGGTGGTGTACCTCAACTGCCTGTTCCGCGGGCGGAGCGGGTATGAGAATATCCGCACGGTATTCACCATTCATAATATTGAATATCAGGGGCAATACCATTTCGGGATTCTCGGCGACGTATTCTCGCTCGGCTACGAAGAATATGACCGGATGGACTTCGGCGGGTGCATCAACCTGATGAAGGCGGCAATCGTCTCGGCGGACAGGGTCACCACGGTCAGCCCCCGGTATGCGGAGGAAATCTGCACGCCGGAATACGGCAAGGGGCTGGACCCGGTGCTTCGCGATAACCGGGGCAAGCTCTCGGGGATTCTGAACGGGATCGATTACGTTTACTACAACCCGGGGCAGGACAAGGCACTTTCCGTGCGCTACAACTGGCGCAGTATCGGCAAAAAGGCGGACAACAAGGAGGCTCTGCAATCGGCACTGGGACTCCCCGTCCGGCGGGACGTGCCGTTGCTTGCCGTCATCTCCCGCCTTGCCACCCATAAAGGGCTGGATCTCGTGTCGGCGGCGATTCCCGGCATTTTGCAGAACCGTGACGTGCAGTTCGTGGTGTTAGGGAAGGGAGAGCCGGGCTACGAACACTTTTTCCGGGAGCTGGAACACCGTTTCCCGGATCGGGCACGGGCAATGATTACCTACGACCGGGAGCTTTCCAAGCGCATTTACGCTGCGGCGGACATCTTTTTAATGCCCTCCGCCAGCGAGCCGTGCGGGCTTTCCCAGATGATTGCCTCCCGTTACGGTGCCATCCCCGTCACGCGCGAGACCGGCGGACTTGCCGACTCCATCCACGGCTACTGGGAGGATGAGGACGGTGTGATGCACGGCAACGGCTTCACCTTTGCCAATTATTCCGCCGAGGAGCTCTCGGAGCGCACGCTTGCCGCCATCGCCCTGTGGGGGGATTCCACCCGCCGCGAGCGGTTTGTGAAAAAGATTATGACCACTGATTTTTCGTGGGGGCAGTCCGCAAAGTCGTATCTTGCCCTTTACGAAACCCTATAAATTGCAACAAATACCGGAGGAACAGAAAACCAATGAATTACACCCCCAATGCCCGTGAAGTAAAAGCAAATCTCGAAGAAACCCTTGTCCGCCATTTCGGATGCTCTCCGGCGGAGGCATCCCGCGATCAGATGTACAAGGCAGCGGCACTGACCGTGAAAGACATCCTGACCGACAAGCGCGGCAATTTCAAGAAAAAAATCAACGCCCAGGGCGAAAAACGCGTGTACTATATGTGTATGGAATTTCTGCTCGGGCGATCGCTGAAAACCAATCTGTGCAACCTCGGGCTGAAGGATGCCTATGCCAAGGCTCTCTCGGAGATGGGCTTTGACCTGAACGACCTGTTTGAATGTGAGCCGGATGCAGGACTCGGAAACGGGGGGCTTGGCAGACTTGCCGCCTGCTATCTGGACTCGCTCTCCTCGCTCAACTACCCGGCAACCGGATTTTCCATCTGCTATGAATACGGACTTTTCAAGCAGATGATTGTGGACGGAATGCAGATTGAACTGCCGGACGTGTGGCTGCCGGGCGGCGAGGTGTGGCTGGCACCCCGCACCGACCGCGTATACCGCGTGCATTTCGGCGGGCATATCAAAGAGGAGTGGAGAGACGGGCATTGCAACATCGTCTATGAGGGGGGCGAAACCGTAGAGGCTGTCCCTTACGATATGATGATTTCGGGTGCCGACAGCGAGGCGGTGTCCCAGTTGCGGCTCTGGAAAGCGCAGAACATCCGCAACTTCAATATGGGGCTGTTCTCGCAGGGGCAGTACGCACGGGCGTTGGAGGAAAGCACCAATGCGGAAATCATCACCAAGGTGCTGTACCCCTCCGACAACCACACCGAGGGCAAGCTGCTGCGCCTGACCCAGCAGTATTTCCTGGTTTCCGCCTCCTGCCAGAGCATCATCCGGGATCATATGGCGGTTTACGGAACGCTTGACAACCTGCCCGACAAGGTGGCAATCCACATCAACGACACGCACCCCGCGCTCTGCATTCCGGAGCTGATGCGGATTCTCATTGACGATTACCGTTTCTCCTGGGATAAGGCGTGGGATATGGTCACCCGTGTGGTGTCCTATACCAACCACACCGTAATGCCCGAGGCACTGGAAACCTGGAACGAGGATCTGTTTGCCCTGAAGCTGCCGCGTATTCATATGATTGTCAAGGAAATCAACGAGCGGTTCTGCCGCGAGGCGTGGAACGCGTTCCCCGGCAACTGGAACCGCATTTCGGCAATGAGTGTCATCGGCTACGGACAGGTGCGGATGGCAAACCTGTCGGTCATCGGCTCCCATTGCGTCAACGGCGTATCGAGACTGCATTCGCAGATTCTGCGCGACACGGTATTCAAGGACTTTTACCGGATGTACCCCGACAGGTTTGACAACGTGACCAACGGCATTGCGCACCGCCGCTGGCTCTGCTACTCCAACCCGGAGCTGGCAAAGCTGCTGGACGAGTGCATCGGCACGGGCTACCGCAAGGACCCGGAGCAGCTTGCCGAATTTGCAAAATTTGAAAACGACGCCGCGGTTCTCCAGTCTCTTCGCGACATCAAGCACCGCAACAAAAAAGCGTTTGCCGCGCATCTCGCCGCCAAAACCGGCGTGCGGATTGACACGCACTCGCTCTTTGACGTGCAGATCAAGCGTCTGCACGAGTACAAGCGACAGCTCCTGAACGCACTGAATATTATCGGGCTGTATCTCGACCTCAAGGAAAATCCGAACCTGGAGGTTCAGCCCAAAACCTTTCTGTTCGGTGCCAAGGCGGCACCGGGATACGAGATGGCAAAGCGCATCATCAAGCTGCTTTGTATGATTTCCAAGGACATTGAGCAAAACCCCCGCATTGCGGAGAAGCTGCGCGTGGTCTTTTTGGAGGATTACAACGTCAGTATGGCGGAGGCACTGGTGCCTGCCGCCGAAATCAGCGAACAGATTTCGCTTGCCGGCAAGGAGGCAAGCGGCACGGGCTGTATGAAGCTGATGATCAACGGCGCGCTGACCATCGGCACGCTGGACGGCGCAAACGTGGAAATGCAGGAGAGAGCCGGCGCGGAAAACATGTTCATCTTCGGGCTGACCGCCAAAGAGGTGGAGGAGCTGTGGGCAAAGGGCTACAACGCGTCCCTTTATTACAGTCAGAACGAAAAGCTGGCGCGCATCATCAATTATCTCAACACCGGGTTTGCCGGGGAGTCGTTCGGGGATATTGCCTCGTACCTGCTGTACGGTCAGGGCGTTGCCGACCCGTTTATGTGCCTGGCGGACTTTGAATCCTACCGCGTGCGGCACGACGAGGTGGTGCGGGCTTATGCCGACAAGGCAAGATGGAACAAAATGTCCCTGCACAACATTGCCGCGGCAGGCTATTTCGCCGCCGACCGCAGTATCCGGGAGTATGCCGACCGTATCTGGCACATCCACCAGCTGCAGTAACACGCCGGGGGTGCCTTGCAAGCAAGGCACCCCCGAACCCCCGCGAAGGGCTCACCCGAGCGGGTGTCCGCCGCCGCACGCGGCGGCGGTACTTCCGTGGTACTTCCGTGGCACTTCCGCGGCACTTCCGCGGCACTTCCGCGGCACTTCCGCGGCACTTCCGCGGCACTTCCGCGGTTTTTCCGCGATTTTTCCGCGGCACTTCCGCGCCGAAAGGCGCGTCGCGGTACAAAAGGCGCACGGGCTTCGATTCTCCCGCGCGCGATCTCTCGCAAAAAGTTTTTGAAGGAGTCCGGAGGGAGCTTTCCGAGAAAGCTCCCTCCGATAATGCTTTGATATGATTCTTCGTCTCCCGCTCTCCTGCCCCGCGCCCATACTGGAAAAGCGCGTGGGCGATACCGACGCCACAAGGAAAGGGGCGTTTTTTTGCCGTGACACGGTGGAGTTTACACTCCGCGTTCCCGCGGCACTGGGTGCCGCGGGCGCGGTACTTCGCATCGCCCCGGACGGGGGAGAGGATCACGATCTCCCGTTCCTGTTTGTGACCTCCGCGCTCGGGTGGGACACCTATTCGCTCCCGCTTTCCCTCCCGGAATGGTGCGGGGCGCAGGGCTTCGGGCTTTTTTACTATGAAATCCTCTTTCTGAGGGGGAACGACACGCTGTTTTCCCTCACGCGGGACAACGTCACCTTTACGCTCTCCCCCGCCTCGGGCGGGCGATTCCGCCTGCTGGTCAGCGAGAACGGCTTTTCCGCCCCCGCGTGGTTTGCGGGCGGCACGATGTATCACATTTTTGTGGATCGGTTTGCCCCGGGCAAGGGGGAAATGCGCGCGGGAGCGTATTACCACAAGCACTGGGACGAGGAAATCGAGCAATTCGGCGCGTACCCCGGCGCGCCCGTGAAAAACGACGAATTTTTCGGCGGTACGCTCTGGGGGGTGCTGGAAAAGCTGGACTATCTCGCCTCGCTCGGCGTTACGGTGCTGTATTTAAGCCCCGTCTTCCGCGCCGCCTCCAATCACAAGTATGACACGGGGGACTACGAGGAGGTGGACGCGCAATTCGGCGGCGAGGCGGCTCTGCGCGCCCTGATCGAGGGGTGCCGCGCCCGCGGGATGCGCGTGATACTGGACGGAGTGTTCAATCACACGGGGGACGACAGCAAATACTTCAACCGCCGCGGTACATATCCCACAACGGGGGCGTATCAGTCCACGCAGTCTCCTTATTTTCATTGGTACATTTTCCGCCATTTCCCCGATGATTACGAAAGCTGGTGGGGGGTGGACATTCTCCCCAAACTCAACCTTGCGATGCCCGACGTGCGGGAATACTTTACCGGGGAGGGCGGCATTGTCGAAAAATACCTGAAAATGGGCGTTTCCGGCTGGCGGCTGGACGTGGCGGATGAACTGCCGGATGCGTTTCTGGACGCCCTGCGCGCACGGGCCAAAAAAGCGACCGGCGGCGAGGGGCTGTTGCTGGGCGAGGTGTGGGAAAACGCCGCGGACAAGATTTCCTACGGTCACCGCCGCCGCTACTTTGCGGGCAGACAGCTGGACAGCGTGATGAATTACCCCTTGCGCACCGCGCTCATCGCCTTCGCAAGGGACGGCAACGCCGGGGCGTTGGCAAGGACCCTGACGGAGCTTTGGGGGTCGTATCCCGAAACCGTTTGTCACTCCTTGATGAACATTCTTTCCACCCACGACACCGAGCGCATCCTCACGGTGCTCGGCGGCAAGCCGGACACCGGAATCCCGAACGCCACCCTGCGGGAGATGCGGATGGACGAAGGCGAGCGGGAAACCGCCGCGGCGCGGCTTGTCCTTGCCTCGGTGGTGCAGTTTACGGTGTTCGGGGTGCCGTCGGTCTTTTACGGAGACGAGGCAGGACTGGAGGGGTACCACGACCCGTTCTGCCGCCGCCCCTTCCCGTGGGGGAGGGAGGACAAGGCACTTCTCTCGCATTACCGGCAATTGGGGGCAATCCGGCGGGAAAATCCCGCACTGGCAACGGGGGATTTTGAGATTTTGGACACGACCGACCACGCCATCCTTTATCGCCGCCGCGGCGCGGGGCAAGCCCTGCTGATTGCCGCCAACGGCGGAGAGCAGCCCTTCTCCTTCCCCTTGCCGACAGGTGCCGCGGAACTGTTGACAGGCAGCACGCACCGGGGCGGCACCCGCACGGTGCCACCCTGCACGGCGGAAATCTGGAGGTTGTAAAATGTTCAAAAAGCTGTTCCGAAAGCTGACCGAAAGCAAAAATCCCGATAGCAAACGCTACCGGATGGATATGGCAAAGCGCATCTGCGGGCATCACATCAAATACGTCACCGAACGAAAGGACGGCGTGGAGGAGGTCATCGGACGCTCCGGAGGGCTGAACATCCGGGAGGACGAGTTGTTGGTTTTTGCCTCGGCGGACGTGCTGATGCGCTGTAAAATCGCCGATATGCAGGCGGCGGAATTGCTCTCGCACGACGGAGTGGTGATCACCGCTCCGGATCTGGAGCACGGCGGCGAAATCCGCACCGTCATCGCATATTACGTCTATTACCGATAGGAGGGGGACGCGGCAGGGGGACACTTTCCCGAAAGTGTCCCCCTGCACCACCTGCGGACTCCGTCTTCGACGGCGGCTACACGCTCTCGCCACACCTTGGTTTTACGCACCCAAAGATTGGCATCAGCAGTGCAAAAGTTTTTGAAGGAGTCCATTCTTTTGCGCGTCTCCTTTTGGCGTTTCTTTGCACGGCAAAGGGGCGACGCCCCTTTGTCCACTTTCTTTGCGCCTACTCCGCAAAGAAAGCGGGTATGGACGCTTGCTATGGAACGGTTCTTGGCACCAAAACCGGGTCGCCCGCGCGCGGGAGAACGTTCGTTGACCCCTGCACAGTTTGCTCAGCACAACAGCCCCCGCCCCGCCAACCGCGCCCGCCAACCGTTCCGCCACAACAAAACCCGCCCCGCGAGCTGATGCTCGCGGGGCGGGGCGGGAACCGCAGGGTTCCGTTTTTTATTTCTTGTCCTCGTCGTCCAGCGTGCAGGAAAATTTCTCGCCGCAGGCAGGGCAGGTCAGGTCGCTGGGGTCAATGTCGCCCGCAAAGCAGACCTTTTCGCCGCAGGAGGGACATTCAATCTCGTAGGTCTCCCCGTCGTCGGCATATTCGCAGTCGTCCGCATAGTCACAGTCGCCGCACTCGCCGTCGCAGTCCGCGTCGTCATCGTCGCCGATCAGCACTTCCTCCACGTCGCCCAGATCCTCGTCCAGCTCCTCGCAGTAATCGTTGAGGTCCTCCACGTCGGAATCCAGCTCGTCGATTTTTGCCGCCATCGCGTCAATTGCTTCCAGCATTGCGGCAAACAGCTTGCCCTCTTTGGTGTTCTTATCCAGATCAAGCCCCTCGGCAAGACCCTTCAGGTACGCCGCCTTTTCCTTCATCTGCATTGCAAACTCCTCCTTACTTTTATGCGCGGGAGAGATACTCGCCCGTGCGGGTGTCGATTTTCAGCACGTCGCCTTCGTTGATGAACAGCGGCACCTTGATTTCGGCTCCGGTTTCCAGCGTGGCGGGCTTCAGGGTGTTGGTGGCAGTGTTGCCGGCAATACCGGGCTCGGTATGCGCCACGGCAAGCTCCACGAACGTGGGCGGCTCCACGCCGAACACGTTGCCCTTGTAAGAGATAATCTTGCACATCATTTCTTCTTTGACAAACTTGAAGCTGTCGGGCAGCTTGTCACTGTTCAGCGGCAACATATCAAAGGTTTCCATATCCATAAAGTAATACAGATCGCCGTCGTTGTAGGAATACTGCATTTCCTTGCGCTCGATATACGCGCTGTCGAATTTATCGGTGGGGTTGAACGTTTTTTCAATCACCGCACCGGTAATCACGTTTTTCAGCTTGGTGCGCACAAATGCCGCGCCCTTGCCGGGCTTTACGTGCTGAAATTCAATGACCTGCAGAACGTTGCCCTGCCCGTCATCAAAGGTTACGCCGTTTTTGAAATCGCCTGCTACTACCATTTTCTAAACCTCCAAAGGATGCCGACGCCTGCGGCGATTGCCACACCCGGCATATTATTGCACTTTATTATAACGGATTTTACGCCGTATTTCAAGGGGGTTGCAAATTTTTTTAAAAAAAATTGATGAACTTGCCGCCGAGAATTGACAAAACGCTTTTTTTGCGGTATAATGTACCTTGTATATTTGTTCGGTATTCGCCGGACAGGAGGAAAACGAGGTGCTTCTATGAGATTTATCAACATAGGCTTCGGCAATATGGTTGCGGCGGAGCGGATGGTGGCACTGGTCAGCCCCGATTCGGCACCCGTAAAGCGGCTGATTCAGGACGCCAAGGACAGCGGCAGGGTGATTGACGTCACCTGCGGACGGCGCACGCGCGCGGTAGTCATCACCGACAGCGAGCACGTGATTCTTTCCGCCATCCAGACCGAGACCATCGCCAACCGCCTCTCGGACGAGGACGCGGAGGACGAGGACGACGATGCCGAGGAATAAGCGATGAAAAAAGGACTGCTGTTGGTGCTTTCCGGCCCTGCCGGAAGCGGCAAAGGGACGGTAAAGGAATTTTTACTGCAAAAGGAGCCGTTCTGCTTTTCGGTTTCCAAAACCACGCGCGCCCCGCGCCCCGGCGAGGTGGACGGCAAACAGTATTCGTTTGTCACGCGGGAGGCGTTTGAAACGCTGATTCGCGAGGACGGGATGCTGGAATACACCGAATACTGCGGCAACTTTTACGGCACCCCAAAAAAAGAGAGCCTGGAAACCCTGGCGGCAGGCAAAAATCTGTTGCTGGAAATCGACGCGGTGGGGGGCTTGAACGTCAAGCGGCGGTACCCGGACGCGGTGCTGGTGATGCTGCTTGCCCCCAGCTTTGCCGAGCAGGAAGCACGATTGCGCGGGCGCGCCACCGAAACCGAGGAAAAAATCCGGGAGCGGCTTGCCGCCGCACGCCGCGAAATCGAGATGGCAAAGGAATACGATTACATCGTTTACAACCGTTCGGGAGAGGCGGAAACCGCCGCGGAGGAAATCTGTACGATTATCCGTGCGGCGCGGCTTGCCGTGAGCAGAAACACCGATTTTGCCGAACGCTATTTTGAAAAATAATCCGCACACGCGGATTTCCGATAAAGGAGATTTCAGATGATTCACCCTACGATTTATGAACTGACCGGAGACCGTTTTAACCGTTACCAGCTGGTGATTGCCACCGCAAAATGCGCGCGCCTGATTACCGACGAATACGTGCGCCAACGCCAGGCGGCGGAGGCGGCTCTCACCGGAAACAAAGAGGGCTGCGGCACCATTCTTTCGATGATTGACCGCGAGCTTGCCGACAAAAAGGCGGTGAAAAACGCCATCGACCGCATTTACAGCGGCGAATATGTGATCGTGGACTGCCCGGAGGAGCCGGAGGAGCCGCTGATCGCCGAGGACTGATCAAAGGAGGAAAGGGGAATGCAGGAGCAGGAAAAATTTGTCAGAGTCCGGCTTTTGGATGCCTCTCTTTCTCTGGACAAGGAGTATGACTACGCGGTGCCGGAGGAGCTTTCGGAAAGGGTCTTCCCCGGTTGCTTTGTGACCGTGCCGTTCGGCGGGGGAAACCGCCGGCGGCTGGCACTCTGCACGGGAGTGACCGGGAGGAATCCGGCGTTGGGAGTCATCAAACAGATAGAATCGGTTACCACGCCTCGCATTTCCCTCTCGGAGGAAATGTTGGGGCTTGTCTCTTTTTTAAGAGAACAGACGCTTTGCACCACGGGTGACGCGGTTCACGCAATGATCCCCTCCGGTGCGCTTTCCGGGCTTACGGAGGTCTTTCGCCCCGGCGGGAGAACCGTGCGGGACGCACGGCGGCTGACCGCCGACGAGGCATTCCTGCTCTCCTACCTCAGGGAGGCGGGGGCGGCGGGTGCCGAGGCATTGCGGGCGCGTTTCGGTGCGGGAGTTACGGAAATGCTCCCCCGGCTTTGCCGGATGGGACTGGTAACGAGAGAACTGACGGTCAGAGACGCGATGGCGGCAAAGGAAACGTCCTTTTTCTCGCTCACGGGGGCGGCCCCCGCGGGGCGGCTCGGCGAAAAGCAGAAAAAGCTGCTTGCCCTGCTGGAAAACGGAGAAAAAAGCGACGCCGAATTGCGCGCCGCAGGCTTTACCAAGGCGCAGACCGACGCATTGTGCGCGAAGGGGCTTCTTTCGGTGCGCACGGAGCGGGTATTCCGCGGGGCGGTGCTTCCGCAGGGTGAGGCAAAGGAGCCGGAACCGAACGAGGAGCAGGCGGCGGCATTGCGCACGCTCTCGGAATTTGCCGGGGACGGGCAGGCGCACGCGGTTCTATTGCACGGCGTCACCGGGAGCGGCAAAACGCTGGTGATGCTGAAGCTGATTGACAAAATGCTTGCACTCGGCAAGGGCGTGATCGTGCTGTTACCCGAAATTGCGCTCACGCCGCAATCCCTCTCGATTTTTGCCACCCGCTACGGCGCGCGCGTGGCGGTGATGCACTCGGCACTCTCGGCAGGAGAGCGGACGGACACCTATCACCGGATTCTCTCCGGGGATGCCGCGGTGGTGGTCGGCACCCGCTCGGCAGTGTTTGCGCCGGTAAAAAATCTCGGGCTGATTGTGATAGACGAGGAACACGAGCATACCTATAAATCCGATATGAACCCCAAATATCACGCGCGGGACGTGGCGCGCTATCGCGCCGCCGCCAACAACGCCACGCTTCTGCTTTGCTCCGCCACGCCGTCACCGGAGAGTTACCGGCGGGCAAAGGAGGGGCGGTACACCCTGCTCACGCTCACCGCGCGCCCCGCAGGGGCGGAATTGCCGGAGGTGCGCCTTTCGGATATGCGGAGGGAGGAGCTGAACAGTGCGCTCTCTCCGATCGGAAAGGAGCTGGGGGAGGAGCTGGAAAAAACGCTTGCGCGGGGAGAACAGGCAATTCTGTTTCTCAACCGCAGGGGCTATCATCACACGGTCAGCTGTCGCTCCTGCGGGCAGGCAATCTGTTGCCCCTCGTGCAGTGTGTCGATGACCTACCACACCAAGCCCGGCGGGTACCGGGAAGGGTTTTTGCTCTGCCACCTGTGCGGCAAGCGGATGAAGGTTCCCGAAAAATGCCCCTCCTGCGGCTCGGAGCATCTGGCGCGCTTCGGCTTCGGCACCCAGCGTGTGGAGGAGGAGCTGACGGCACGCTTTCCCGGCAAGCGGGTGTTGCGTATGGACACCGACACCACGGGAAAGCGGAATTCCTATCACGAAATGCTGGGCGCGTTCCGCCGGCACGAGGCGGACATCCTGCTCGGCACGCAGATGGTAACCAAGGGACACGATTTTCCGGACGTGACGCTGGTGGGCGTGCTTCTTGCCGACGCCTCGCTGTATCTGGACGACTATCGCGCGGCGGAGCGCACCTTTTCGCTCCTGACGCAGGTGGTGGGGCGCGCGGGGCGCGCGGGCAAGCGCGGCATTGCCGTGATTCAGACCTCCAACCCCGACCACGAGGTCATCCGCCTTGCCGCCGCCCAGAATTACGTCGGCTTTTACGAGCGGGAAATCCGCCTGCGCAAGCTCCTGGTATTCCCCCCGTTCTGCGATATGGTGTTGCTGACCCTGTCCCACCGCAACGAGCGGGAGTTGATGCTGGCGGCAAAAAGCCTTGCAGAGGAGCTGAAAAAAAGAGTTACCACCGCTTTTCCGGACGTACATCTGTTGGCGTTCGGCCCCTTTGAGGCTCCGATTTACCGCGCCGAGGGTCGGTACCGGATGCGGATGGTGGTCAAATGCGTACTGAACCGCCGCTCGCGGGAGCTGTTCCGGGAGCTGCTGCTCCTGTTTTCGGGGCAGGGGGCGGGTGCGCCCGCGCTCTCGGTGGATTTCAATCCTTCCTCATTATAAATATCAAAACGAATGCAAAAAAAGGAGAACATATGGCAAAACTGAAAATCAGAAAAGCAGGCGACGAGATTTTGCGTAAGGTCTGCCGCCCCGTGGAAGAAATTACCCCCCACATCCTGACCCTTTTGGACGATATGACCGAAACGATGCGCGCCGCCGACGGGTGCGGACTTGCCGCCCCGCAGGTGGGTGTGCTTCGCCGCATCGCGGTAGTGGAGGTGGAGGAAGGCAACGTGATTGAGCTGATCAACCCCCGCATCATCGCCACGGCAGGCGAACAGCAGGAAAGCGAGGGGTGCCTTTCCATCCCCGGCAGATACGGCATCACCAAACGCCCGAAGTACGTCACCGTGCGCGCGCTGGATCGGAACGGTGAAACTTTTGAGGTCAGCGGCTCGGATCTCCTGGCACGCGCGCTCTGTCACGAGATTGACCACCTGGACGGGCGTCTGTTTACCGACGTTGCCGTCAGAATGGAGGATGTGTAATGCGGATTCTGTTTATGGGAACCCCGGATTTTGCGGTGTTTTCCCTCCGCGCGCTGACAGAGCGCGGCGAGGATGTGGTGGGGGTCGTCACCCAGCCCGACAAGCCGAAGGGCAGGGGATATGAGCTGACGCCGCCCCCCGTCAAGGTTTTTGCCGCGGAACACGGAATCCCGGTTTATCAGCCCGCCACGCTGAAAAACGGCGCGTTTGACGGCACGCTGAAAGAAATTTCGCCCGAAGTCATCGTGGTGGTGGCATACGGAAAAATTTTGCCCGCGTCGGTGCTGAATTTCCCGAAATACGGCTGTATCAACGTGCACGGTTCACTCCTGCCCCGTTACCGGGGTGCCGCGCCGATGCAACGCGCGATTCTGGAAGGCGAAAAGGAAACCGGCGTAACCACAATGCAAATGGACATCGGAATGGACACCGGCGATATGCTGCTGACGGGCGTACTGCCGATCGGGGAAAACGACGATTTTGAAACCGTACACGATGCGCTGGGTGCGCTGGGTGCCAAGGTATTGCTGGAAACGCTGGACGCCCTGCGGGCAGGCACACTGGTGCCGAAAAAACAGGACGAGCGCGCCGCAACCTATGCCGCCAAAATCGGCAGGGAGGATTGCGAGCTGCACTTTACGGAAAGCGCGGCGGCATTGCACAATCGCATCCGCGCGCTCTCGCCGGTGCCGTTGGCGTTTACGCACACGCCGGACGGCAAGCTGCTCAAAATCCTGGAAAGCCGCGTGTCGGATACTCCGAAAGGCAATGCGGAGCCCGGCACCGTGGTATCCACCGAGGGAGGCAGAATCACCGTTGCCACCGGCGACGGGTGCATCGCCCTTCTGCGCGTACTCCCGGAGGGGAAAGGCAGGATGAGTGCCGCGGACTACCTGCGCGGCAGAAAGCTCAACGCAGGCGACCGCCTCGTGTAACAAAGGACGCGGCGGACGCGAAGGACGCGGCGGACGCGAGGGACGCGGCGGACGCGAAGGACGCGAAGGACGCGAGGGACGCGAGGGACGCGGCGGGGGAGCCTTTGCAAAGGCTCCCCCACACCCCCGCGAAAATCTTAAAAAATAATAGGGAGAGTGCGCCCCCGCACCTGCGGTGGGCAATAGAATGAGAAAGTGCGCCCCCGCACCTGCGGCGAGCAATAGAATCAGAAAGTGCGATGCCGCACCTGCGGACTCCGCCTTTGACGGCTGCTGATTGACTCTCGCGTGAATCCGGGTTCACGCGCCAAAAGTCCCGCATTGGTCGTGTAAAGTTTCGGAAGGTTTCCAAAGGAAACTTTTTTCAAAAAGTTTCCTTTGGTCTGCTTACGAAAAGAATCTCTGAAAGGAGGTCGGAAAGGGCTTAACGGCTTTTTTCCAAAGAAAATTTATGTTTTTCGGCTTGTTTTGGGGGGATTGGACGATTCTCATCGTCATTCCCGGTATTCTTTTTACCCTTTGGGCGCAAATCCGCGTGAAATCCGCCTACCGTAAAGGTTCCTCAATGCCCCTTTACAACGGGATGACCGGTGCCTCGGTTGCGCGCCGGATTCTCGACAGCAACGGGCTTTCCCATATCCCCGTGCAAATCATCCCCGGTCAGCTGACCGACCACTATGACCCCCGCTCCAAAACGCTGTCCCTCTCCGAGGCGGTTTATCACGGCAACAACGTGGCGGCGGTCGGCGTTGCCGCGCACGAGGCGGGTCACGCCCTGCAGGATGCCAAGGGCTACGTGCCGTTGCGCTTCCGCATTGCCATCGTTCCGGTGTGCAATATCGGTTCCACACTGGCAATGCCCCTCTTTATCATCGGGCTGATTCTCTCCTCCCTTGCCTATATGGGAGACTATCTGATGTTTGCCGGCATCGCGCTCTTTTCGCTGACCGTGTTTTTCCAGCTGGTCACGCTCCCGGTGGAGTTCAACGCCAGTCGGCGCGCGATGCGATGCCTCTCCGGCTCCGGCACAATGTCAAAAGAAGAGCTTCGCGGGGCGCGCAAGGTTCTCACCGCCGCGGCTCTCACCTACGTGGCGGCTCTCGCCGTGGGACTGCTCAGCCTTTTGCGGCTTTTGGTCATCGCGGGGGCAGGCCGCTCCCGCCGCCGCTGATGGCAACCGCGGCGCGTGAAATCGCGCGCATTTGCCTTGACCGCGCCGAGGCGGCAGGGCAGTATTCCAATATCACGCTGGACACGGCACTCACCAGGGCAAGCCTTTCCGAGGCGGACGCCCGCCTTGCCACGGCTCTGTTTTACAGCGTCCTGGAGCATCGCATCACGCTGGACGCGGTGATTGACGCGCGCGCCACCCTCCCGCCCTCGGCAATCGAGCGCGGAGTGCGGCAGATCCTGCGCCTTGCACTGGCGCAATTGCTGTATTTTGACCGCATCCCCGACCACGCCGCCATCAACGAGGCGGTGGAGGCGGCTCCGCGGCGTTCCAAGGGCTTTGTCAACGCCCTCCTGCGGCAGTTCTGCCGGGATGAAAAGCCCCTCCATCTGCCGGAAAAAAACGATTTTCCCGCCTATCTTTCGGTGCGGTATTCGGTCACGCCGCCGCTGGCAAAGGCTCTTTGTGATTGCTACGGCAGGGAGCGCGCCGAAAGCCTGCTTGCCGCCTTCGCCGTGCCGCCCCCCGTTACCGTGCGGGTCAATACCGCGCGCCTTTCGGTGGCGGAATTTTTGGCGCGGGTACCGGGGTCTGCCCCCGTAAAACACGCACCGTCCGGGGTCATATTACCCCCGAACACCAAGCTCACCCCCCTGCTGGAGGTCGGGCTTTGCTTCGTGCAAGACGAGGCATCGCAGATTGCGGTGGCGGCAGTGGATGCCCACCCCGGGATGCGCGTGGCAGACCTTTGCGCCGCACCCGGCTCCAAGTCCTTCGGGATTGCGGCGGATATGCAAAACACCGGGGACGTGAGGAGCTTTGACCTGCACGAAAACAAAATTTCCCTCATCCGCCGCGGAAGCGCGGCATTGGGGCTTACCTGCATCACGGCGGCGGCAGGGGACGCCCGCCGCGCCGCAAAAGAGGCACTCGGCACCTTTGACCGCGTGCTTTGCGACGTACCCTGCTCCGGCTTCGGCGTGATTGCCAAAAAGCCGGAGCTGCGCTATAAAAATCCTGCCGATACCGCAGGACTCTTACCCACCCAACGGGAAATTCTTGCCGCGGGTGCGGAATTGGTGCGCCCCGGCGGAGTGCTGGTGTATTCCACCTGCACGCTCTTCCCCGCCGAAAACGAAGAACAGGTGGGGGCTTTTTTGCAAACCCACCCCGATTTTGCCCTCACGCCCTTTGCGGTGGGCGGCATTTCCTCGGGCGGAGCCCTCACCCTGACGCCCGACCACGACGGCACGGACGGCTTTTTTGTCGCCAAATTCACCCGGAAAGGCTAAGCTATGGATTACATACAAAAGGAACGGTCGGAGACCGGACGAGAATTGCTCTCGCTCCTGCCCGAGGAATTGGAGGAGCTGATGCTTTCCCTCGGAGAACCGCGCTATCGCGCGGGGCAGATTTTCCGCCAGCTGGCGCGGGGAAAAGCCCCGGAGGAAATGACCGACATCGGCAAGGCGACCCGCACAAAACTCAGCGCGTCTGCCACCTATTTTCTCCCGCAGGTGGAAAAAAAGCTGGTTTCCGCCATTGACGGCACCGTCAAGTATCTTTTCCGCCTGTCGGACGGCAATTGTGTGGAAAGCGTGCTGATGCACTATGAACACGGCACCACCGTCTGCATTTCCAGTCAGGTCGGGTGCGCGATGGGGTGCCGCTTCTGCGCCTCCACCATCGGGGGAAAGGTGCGAAACCTCACCGCGGGCGAGCTTTTGGGGCAGGTGATTGCCGCCGCAAAGGACTCCGGCGAGAGCATCGGCGGCATTGTGATGATGGGAATCGGAGAGCCACTGGATAACTTTGACAACGTGGTAAAATTCCTGCGGCTGGTCAATCACCCGGAGGGGCTGAATATCGGCTACCGTCACATTTCGCTTTCCACCTGCGGACTGGTGGACAGAATCGACCGCCTGGCGGAGCTTGGTCTTCCGATTACGCTTTCCATCTCGCTTCACGCCGCGGACGACGAAACGAGAAGCGCGATAATGCCCGTAAACAAACGCTGGAACATTGACGCGCTGCTTGCCGCCTGCCGCCGCTATTTTGCCAAAACCGGGCGGCGCATTTCCTTTGAATATACCCTGATTGCGGGCAAAAACGACAGCACTCAGGCGGCAAAAAAGCTGGCGTTGCTCCTCAACCGGTCGCTCCGCACGAGAAGCGAAACGATGCCGATTCATATCAATCTGATTCCGGTCAACGAGGTAAAGGAAACCGGCTTTCACCGCGCGGGGCGGGAGGCGGTTGCCGCCTTTGCCGCCGTGCTGGAGCAAAACGGCATCCGCGCCACGGTGCGCCGCAAGCTGGGGGCGGACATCAACGCCTCCTGCGGGCAATTGCGCCGTGCCGCGGCAAAAGAAGCCGAAGCGGAAAACGGCGGAAAAGAAAAAACGGCAAACACGCCGTGCTGAAACGGTTTTTTCCTCCGGATTGCAAAAAAAGCCCCCGAATGGGGTAAAATAACGGCAAAACCGAGAGGAGCGTTGCCGTGAAATCCACGCTGAAAAAAATGCCCGAAAACGGGCGGAAAACCGCCGGGAAGAGTGCCGTGCACCGTTTGCTTATTGCCAATGTACTGGCTTTTCTCTGTCTGCTGATTGTCCTTTCGCTGGTGCTTTGGGCACTGGGACTCTGGAACAGCATTCTCACATTTTTATTCTGAACAGGAAAGGAAAACCGATGAAATACGAGGAAACCGGAAGGCTGATCAAGGGCCTCGGAGGGCTGTACGAGGTGCTCTTGGACAAGGGCACCTCCCCCGCCTCCGGCGGGAGGATTGAGGCGCGCGCCAAGGGCAATTTCCGCCACGAGGGGACACAGCCCCTTGTCGGCGATCGTGTGCGCGTGCAATACGATGACACCGCCGTTTCTCATACCGTATCGGGGGATATGACACCCGCGCCGGGGAACGCCGGAGCCATTCCGGGAAACACCGGAGCCGCATCGGGCGGTGCGACAACCGTGCCGGGAAACACCGAAGCCGCATCGGGCGGTGCGACAACCGCAACAGCCGCGCCGGGAAACACGGCGAAAAACCGGGACGGCGGCGGGGCGGTGATTGCGGAGATTCTGCCCCGCAAAAACGCGCTGATCCGCCCGCCGATGGCAAACCTTGATTTTCTGTTTCTCACCGTGGCGGCGGCAAATCCCGCCCCGATGACCGAAACCGTGGACAAGCTGATCTCCATTGCGGAGTTCAACCGCATCGAGCCGGTGCTGATCATCGGTAAGGCGGAGCTTGCACCGGACGTGGCGGAAAGCCTTACAAAACTCTACACGTCTGCGGGCTTTTCGGCTTTTCCGCTCTCGGCAAGAGACGGCGCGGGCGTGGCGGCACTGCGGGATTTTCTCACCGAAAAAATGCCAGGCAGAATCGCCGCGTTTGCCGGGGCCTCCGGGGTGGGCAAATCCACCCTGTTGCACGTCCTTTTTCCGGAATTTCGCCCCGAAACCGGGGAGGTCAGCCGCAAAATCGCGCGGGGCAGGCACACCACGCGGCGGGTGGAATTATACCCCGCGGCGGGCGGTTTTCTTGCCGACACGCCCGGGTTCAGTATGCTGGATTTTGTGAGATTTGACTTTTTCACAGTGCGGGACCTGCCGGACACGATGCGGGAATTTGCCCCGTATCTCGGTGCCTGCCGTTATACCAAATGCACCCATACAAAAGAGGAGGGGTGCGCCGTGCTTGCCGCCGTAAGGGATGGAAAAATCGCCAAAAGTCGGCACGACAGCTTTCTTTCGATGTACGCGGCACTGAAAAACAAACACGACTGGGGGAAAAAATAATGCGCGCGTTCCTTTACATAGGCGGAGAAATCGACAAATCCAATATTACCGAGCATCCGAAAGGGGATGACCTGGTCATTGCCGCCGACAGTGGCTGGAACAACGCCGTGGCACTGGGGGAGCATCCCACCCTGCTGGTCGGGGATTTTGACTCCCTCGGCACCGACCGTCTGCCGGACGGGGTGGAGGTTTATCAGGTTCCGCCGGAAAAGGATGACACCGATACGGAGCTTGCCGTGTCGCTGGCACTCTCGCGCGGGGCAAAGGAATTGGTGATTGTGGGCGGGCTTTCCGGGCGATTGGATCACACGCTTGCCAATCTTTCGCTCCTGGAGCGGCTCGGCAACGCGCGTGTGCGCGCCGTCATCACGGACGGCTACAACCGCGTGCGATTCCTCCGGAATGACGGCACCCTGCTTGCGCGCAGTGCGTACCCTTATTTTTCGCTGTTGGCAATAGACCCTGTGGTAAAGGGCGTTACGCTGGACGGGTGCAAATACCCCCTGAAAAACGCTAAACTGACACGGGATAACAATCAGCTTTCCGTCAGTAACGAAATCACGGGCAATTGTGCCCTGGTGGAGGTGCGCCGCGGCGCGGTGTACCTGATTGAATCCCGCGACCGCGCCTTGCAACGGCACTGATCGGTTCACGTCTTGTTTCGGGTTCTCTCTTCCGAAGTATCGCATCAGCCGGCACCTGCGGACTCCGTCTTCGACGGCGGCTGATAGGCTCTCGCGTTACTTTGGCTTTACGCACCCAAACTTCGGCATCAGCCGTGTAAAAGTTTTGGAAGGATTCCAAAGGAAACTTTTTGGGGAAAGTTTCCTTTGGCGCGTCCCCCGGGCGGCACACCGGCAAATTTCACTTCCGCGTGCGGAAAGATCGGAAAATGTTGGAAAACGGCGCGCGAAATTTTTCCCTCCGCAAACGGCGGGTTTTCCACAGTCGGTGCAAAACCTGTCCCTCGTGATTTTTCCGAGTTTTACACAGTTTCCACAGAGTTTTCCACAGCCCCCTGCGGTTTTCCACAGGAATTTTCACCGGGGTGTGGGAAAATCCGCCTTTTCCGGCAGGTTTTCCGATTGCGGAAAGATTTTTTACCGCTCCGCACCCAAAAGCGCGCCCCGCCGTGCCGACGGAAAGAATCCGCAAATATCCGAAAAGCAACTTGACACGCGCGCGCGGATGATATATAATAGATTTGTATCAAATTCCGCCGCCGACGGCGGAAATACAAGGAGGAAACAATGGATAAGGCGAAGAAACAGCAGCTTGCCGAAATGGCAAACCGAATCCGGCTTGACATTTTGGAGGAGGTTCACGCCGCAAAATCGGGGCATCCGGGCGGATCGCTTTCGATTGCGGACGTGATTACATATCTGTATTTTGAAGAAATGAACGTTGATCCCGCCAACCCGCAAAAGCCCGACCGTGACCGGCTGGTGCTTTCCAAGGGTCATACCGCGCCCGCACTTTACGCGGCACTGGCGGAAAAGGGATATTTCCCCCGCGAGGAGCTGCCGAAGTTGCGCCGTATCGATTCCTTCCTGCAAGGACACCCGGACATGAAGCACACGCCCGGCGTGGATATGTCCACCGGGTCCCTGGGGCTTGGCATTTCCGCCGCGTGCGGGATGGCTCTGGCGGCAAAACTGAACGGCAATCATTACCGCGTGTACACCATCGTGGGTGACGGCGAAAGCGAGGAGGGGCAGGTCTGGGAGGCGGCAATGTTTGCCGCGCATTACAAGCTGGACAACCTCTGCGTCCTGCTGGACCTCAACGGCTTGCAGATTGACGGTCCCATAACCGAGGTGATGAACCCGACCCCCCACGACAAGAAGTTTGAGGCGTTCGGCTTTGAGGTATTCACTGCCGACGCGCACAATTTCGATTCGTTGGAAAAAGCATTTACCAAGGCAAAAGCCGTAACCGGAAAGCCCACCGCCATTATCCTGAAATCGGTAAAAGGTAAGGGCGTTTCGTTTATGGAAAATCAGGTCGGCTGGCACGGCACCGCGCCGAACGACGAGCAGTATGCCGCCGCCGTACGCGAGCTGACGGCAAAGAAGTAAGGGGAGGGCGAAACAATGGCAGAAAAAATTGCAACCAGAGAGGCGTACGGCAACGCGCTTGCCGAATTTGGCGACAAATATAACTTTGTGGTATTGGACGCCGACCTTGCCGCCGCCACCAAAACCGGTATTTTCAAGAAAAAGTTCCCCAAGCGGCACATTGAATGCGGCATTGCCGAGGGCAATATGATGTGCGTGGCGGCAGGTCTTGCCGCGGCGGGCATCACGCCCTTTGCTTCCTCCTTTGCGATGTTTGCGGCAGGGAGAGCCTTTGAGCAAATCCGCAACAGCATTGCCTATCCGCACCTGAACGTCAAAATCGGTGCCACCCACGCCGGAATTACCGTGGGCGAGGACGGTGCCACCCACCAGTGCCTGGAAGATCTGGCACTGATGCGCACACTGCCCGGTATGGTCGTGATCAACCCGGCGGACGCCGTGGAGGCGAGAGCCGCCGTGGAAGCGGCGATTCTGTATCAGGGTCCCGTTTATCTGCGCTTTGGCAGACTTGCCGTGCCGGTGATTTATGACAAGGACACCTACAAATTTGAAATGGGCAAGGGCGTGCAGATGAAGGAAGGCACGGACGTGACCGTCATTGCCACCGGTATTATGGTGGATATGGCACTGACTGCGGCGGAACAGCTGGCAAACGAGGGCATCTCGGCGCGGGTCATCAATATGCACACCATCAAGCCGATTGACCGTGCGCTGGTGCTGGACGCCGCCAAGGCAACCGGAGCAATCGTCACCGCAGAGGAACACAATATCATCGGCGGACTCGGCTCTGCCGTGGCAGAGGTTGTCAGCGAAGGGTACCCCGTCCCCGTGCTTCGCGTGGGCGTGGAGGACACCTTCGGCCGTTCCGGCACGGTGCCTGCCCTGTTGGAGGCTTACGGACTTACCCCCGCCAACATTGCGGCAAAGGCAAAAGCCGCCGTGGCTCTGAAGCACTGAGCGGAAAATTTCGGGCTGTTTCGGTTTTCCGGGACAGCCCCTTTTTGTAAGATGGAAGAAAAAAGATTTACCAAAAACGACGGCGGATTTGTCTGCGCCCACTGCGGGCGGCAGGTACTGCCGCTGGGGGTCAGCTCCCGCGATCACTGTCCGTTTTGCCTGTGGAGCCTGCACCTGGACAAAAACCCCGGTGACCGCGCCAACGATTGCGGCGGGGAAATGGAGCCGGTGGGCGCGGTGACCGACCCGCGGAAAGGATATATCATCCTTTACCGATGCACCAAATGCGGGGAGAGCCACCGCAACAAGGCGGCATACGGGGTAAAAACCCAGCCGGATAACCTGAAACTGCTGATTGCCCTCACGGCAAAACACCCGTAAAACGCAACCGGTTTCCCGGTGAGGAACCAAAGGAACCTTTTTGAAAAAAGTTTCCTTTGGAATCCTTCCAAAACTTTACACGACCAATGCGGGACTTTCGGTGCGTAAACCCGGATTCACGCGAGGGTCTATCAGCAGCCGTCAAAGACGGAGTCCGCAGGTGCGGCGGCGCACTCTCCGCTCTATTGCTCACCGCAGGTGCGCGCCCGCCAAAACATTTTTTCAGATTTTCGCGGGGGTGTGGGGGAGCCTTTGCAAAGGCTCCCCCACCGCGTCCATTCGTTAAAATCAAAGGAGGAACGGGATGAAAAAAAACGGATTTTTTGCCTTGCTGCTGGCAGGGCTGTTGTTGCTTTCCTCCTGTTCCGACAGGAGGGAAACCTATTTATACGGCGATGGCGGGCATATTCACATTTACGGCGAATGGTATGACGTAACTCCTGTCAACTGTCTTGCCGAGGGGGAGCATATCTGCTATTGCAAAATCTGCGGGGAAAGCTACACCGAAAAAATTCCGGTCGCCGCAGACATTGCCGCGCGGCGGCACGATTTTGAGGACACCGTCACCCCGCCTACCGAATCGATGGAGGGCTTCACCCGCCGGGTGTGCCGCCTTTGCGATTATGTGGTGGAACGGGCGGACGTCATCCCCGCGCGCTTCCATCTCCCCGTGCCGGAGGAGGAACGGATTCTTGCCGAGGGGCTTTCCGCACAGCTGTTTTTTGATACCGTTCGGGGGGATAATGGCGAAATCACCGTGCGCGGTGCGCAGAATACCGCCGTGGCGGTCAGCGTGCGCCCTGCACGCCTGCTTGCCACGGCACTGGTCACGGCGGAGGCGATAGCGGCGGGTAAGCTTTCCCCTGAGGAGCAATTATGCGTAACGGCGGCTCATCTTGCCGGACGGACACCCGGAGAATTGGAGGAGGGCATCACCGTCAGCGTGCGGGAGCTGGTGCGGCTCTGCCTTGCCGGCGGCGCAGGCGCGGACGTGGCAGTGGCAATGCTTGCGGAGCGCATTGCCGGGGCGGACACGGCGTTTGCCGAGTGCCTGAATGCCAGAATGGCGATACTTGGTGTGAGAAACACCGTGTTTTCGGGCATTGACGGTGAAAGCGGAAAAACCACCCTTGCCGATACGGCGGTGCTGTTATGGCGCGTGCTGGAAACCGACACGCTGAACGCGCTTGCCAACCGCGGCATTTCGTTTGGCGAAAAGCCGCTTGCCGTTTCGCTGACGGCGGGGGATTTTCGCATTATTGCCGTGCGGTGTGCGGCTTCAAATCCGGAGAACGGCGCAACGGACGGCACGCAGGCAGGGCAACCCGACGGTCAAGCCACCGCGCAGACGCAGGGGCAGGGCGGATATTTTGAAATCCTGGCGATCGTCGCCACGCCCCTGCCTTCCATCCCCTCCCTCGGCATCCTTTAGGCTCGCATAATTTACGCACACCGAAAACGGAAATATGGGTCTTTGGCAGGGAGGTTTTCTCGGGAGTTTTGTAACTTTCTTCAAAACGCCGCATACGCCGGCGACCAAAGGTCGCCCCTTATGAGATTTGGGCGTGTGAACCCAAAGCAACGCATCAGCCGTGTAGCCCCACCGCAGGTGGCGCATCCCGCTGGGTGTGCCGGGGCGAAGCAGAATTTGCGCAGAATCGTCAAACACCCGACCGAAAGGCGTATAATATACGCCGAGGGAGGGTTTTGGCGATAGAAAACGGAAAATAAAAGGAAACCCGGCTGTAAAGCCGGGTTTCTTCCTTAGACTGTTTCAAGACAGCAGTGACTGTGGAAGTTTTGCAAATTTCCGAAAAAACCTCTCTGTCAAAAACCCATATTTCCGTTTTCGGTCTGCACGAATGATGCAAGCCGGGGCGAAGCAGAATTTGCGCAGAATCGTCAAATACCCGACCGAGAGGCGTATAACATACGCCGAGGGAGGGTTTTGGCGATAGAAAACGGAAAATCAAAAGAAACCCGGCTGTACAGCCGGGTTTCTTCCT
>CAKSPL010000004.1 GCA_934481325.1 uncultured Eubacteriales bacterium
CATACGCCGAGGGAGGGTTTTGGCGATAGAAAACGGAAAATCAAAAGAAACCCGGCTGTACAGCCGGGTTTCTTCCTTAGACGGTGTCAAGACAGCAGTGATTTTGGAAGTTGTACAAACTCTCAAGGAGTCTGCCCTGTAAAAGACCCCTGTTTCCGTTTTCGGTCTGCACGAATTATGCAAGCCCCATAATAACTCCGTAGTCGGCGTAATCAAAAATCGAAGCGTTTTTGTCGCGATTCACGGCAATTACCGTTCCCGCACCCCGCATCCCCGCAATGTGATGCACCGCGCCCGAAACGCCGAACGCCACGTACACCGCGGGAGCAACGCTCCTGCCGGTCAATCCCACCTGTGCGGAATACGGCATCCAACCGTCGTCCACGACGGCGCGGGTGGCGCAAAGCTCCGCACCGTACCGCCCTGCCAGCGCACGGATGCGCTCGCGGGAGGATTTTGCCCCCATTCCGAGCGTGAAAATGACCTCGCCCGCCGTAGTGTCCTCGGTGCGCAGGGTCGCCAGTGCGGGGCGCGTGCGGCAGACAATGCCCGCAAGCTTATCCCCCGCAAAGGCGGGGCGCACCATCACAAGCTGTCCGTTCTGCACCTCCAGTGCCGTGCAATCGGCACAAAGCCCGGTTTCCAGCAATACCGCCAACCGCGCCGCCAGCTCCCGGCTTTCCGGGGCGGTGTCAAAAAACACGGCGGTGGGGTTCAGGGTGCGGATTTGCTCCGCCAGTGCCGCGGGGGTATCCGGTTTCAGCACCCGCACGTTCCCGCTGACGGCACCTGCCATCGCGCGGACGCGCTCCCCCACGCAGAAAATACCGGGCAGCTCCCCTACCCGCTCTGCCACGGGCGCGATGCGCTTTTTTTCCAGTGCCGCACGGATGACCCCGTCCAATTCCTCCGGGCGGATAAAGGTACACCTGCGGCGATCGCGGGCGTTCTCTTTTGCATACAGCACCCGCGTGGGGGAGCCGCCCGTCCCGCAACGCGAAACGTCCGCACCAAGCTCGGCGGCGTTCCATACCGTCACGCTCCCGGGCTTGGAAAAAATGCCGGGAAAGCGGAGTGCCGCCACCCGCTCAAAGGACAAAAGGGCGGGATACGGGAGGCGTTTTTCGTCGGTTTCCCGCGTGCGCACCCGCACGCCCGCATCGTCCGCCCCGAGGATTTCCAGCACCTCGGCGGCGGCAGAAAGCCCGCACCGCTCGGCAAGCTCCGCGCCCACCTGACCGGTATCCCCCTCCAGCGTTTTCCTGCCGCAGAACACCGCGTCCGGGCTCAGCCGTTTCAGTGCCAAAGAAAGCACGTAAGAGGTGGCAAGCGTGTCCGCCCCCGCAAAAGCGGGATCGGAGAGCAAATACGCGTGCTTCGCGCCAAGGCGCGTAAGGCGCAACAGCACCTCCTCGCCCTTTGGCGGTGCCATAGAAAGCAATTCCACCTCCGCCCCGGGTATCCGCAGGGCACATTCCAGTGCCGCCGCGTCAAAGGGTCCGATTTCCCCGCCCGAATCGGGGCGCACACAAACAACAATCCTCATTGCGCTTCCCCGTGATAAATCGGTGCCAGAGCCTCTGCCACGCGCACGTACCGCTCAAACACCTTTGCATACGCGGCGGTGTTTTCCGCATCGGGCGTGACGGTGCCCCGTTCGTGTACACAGCATTCCGCCGCCTCGGCAGGGCTTCGGAACACGCCGGCGGCAACGCCCGCCAGCATAGCGGAGCCGAGCGAGGAGTCACTGCTTTCGGTCAGCCGGAGGGTCATCCCGAGGCAATCCGCCGTGATTTTCCGCCACAGCGGGCTTTTTGCCCCGCCGCCGATCAGCACGGCGGTTTTGCCCGTCGGCACGCCGATTTCGGCAAGCGTTTTTTTGGAGTGCAGGAGCGAGAGCGACACCCCCTCCAATACCGCGCGGGTGAAATGCGCCTTTGTGTGTGTGGAGCGGATGCCGGTAAAGCTGCCGCAAAGCGCGGGGTCGGCAAAGGGGGTCAGTTCCCCGTTGAGATAGGGGTGATAAATCAGCCCCCCGGCACCGATCGGCACGCCCGCCGCGCCGGCATCCAGCTCCCGGTAGCTACCGCCGAAGGTGTCCCGATACCACCGGAGCGACGATGCCGCCGCCTTGGTGGCGGTGCCGGGATACCACAGCCCTTTCACGATGTGGGAATAGTTGACCAAATCCCGGTGGGGGTACGCGCGGTCGGTAATCACGCAGATGCGCCCCGCCGTGGCGAGCTTGACCGTGGTATCGCCCAGCCCCACGGCTCCCGCGGCAAACAGCTCCATCGCCGTGTCGGTGGTACCGCATACCACGGGGGTCCCCGCAAGAAGTCCGGTTTCTGCCGCCGCACCCGGGGTCACCGCACCCACAACGTCGGTGGGGGCAACCACGGGCGGCAGAACGGAAAGCGGCACACCGCAAAGGGCGGCAAGCTCCGCATTCCACTCCCCGCGCGTGACGTCAAACAGCATACTGCCCTCCGCCTCGATAGAATCGGTACACCATACGCCCGTGAGGAAATACCGGATGTAATCCTTTTCAAAAAAGAGGTGACGGAGCGCGCGCATCGTTTCCGGCTCGTTCCGGCGCAACCACAAAAGCTGAGGGAGCGTCCAGATGGTGTCGGGCTTGTGGCAGGTGAGGGCAAAAATACGCTCCCCCGCCGCCGCGCGCAATTCTTCTGCCTCCGCAAAGGAACGGGAATCCGTCCAATGGACGGCAGGGCGCAGGGGCTTCATTTCCCCGTCGCACAAAACCGCCGTGTGCGTGGCGGAATCGATTGCCACCGCAAGAATATCCGCGGCGGAAATGCCAGAATCCCATATCGCGCGCGTGTTTTCGCAAAGCGCGGAAAGCCAGTCTCCGGGGGCTTGCTCGCAGGCACCGGGGGCGGGGTGCGCGGTGGGATACTCCACCGAATGTTCCGCCGCGACGTTGCCGCGCGTGTCCAGTAGCGTTACTTTGGAGGAGCCGCCGCCGAAATCGATACCGAGTAAATATTTCATTGTTTTTTCACAGGAGGATGTTTTTGGGAAAAGTTCCCCCTGATTCCTTTCAAAACTTTCCGGCAATTGCCGCCGGGAGGTACGGACATTGTGAAGAAAGCATTCAGCGTTTTTGCGGGGTGGGGTCAGCCCCCTCCCGGAGGGAGCCTTTTGGAGGTTGTGCGAATATCGCGGGGGGTGGCTTGCTTACCGTATTGCCCCCTGCAATGGAATTTCGCCTTTCGGTGCGGCGCGTGCAATCCTTTTTCAAAGGTTTTCGCGGGGGGACGCAGGGGGGAGCCTTTTGCAAAAGGCTCCCCCCTGCCGCGTCCTTAATACACGATTTTGTAATTCGTGCCGGTGATGCCGGGGGCGGCCCCGCGGGAAAGCAGATCGGTGTTTTCCTCGTGCGCCAACAGCCATTTGTTCTTGCGCCAAAGGAGCGCGTCGTCCGTCGGGGCTTCAAGCGGAGTGTTGGTTCCCTCCGGCAGCCCCACCACACAGCCAAAGCCGGTTTCCTCCACCTCGCAGGGGCAGAAATGGAGCGTGGTGGCGTACACCTCCACCGCCTCGCCCCGGTGCAAAAGGAACGCGCGAAGTGCCGAGGCGTCCACCCTGCCGTTTTTGATATCCTGCCTTGTGCCGAGAATCAGCACCAGGTCGGTTACGGCGATATTCAGCTCGGAGGAGGCGTGCCATTCCAACGCGTTCAGCCGATTGTTATGCCCGTGGCAGTAGCCCACCTCCGCAGGGAGTGTGCCGAAAATTCCGGTTTGGATTTCGCCCGCAATCGACAGCTCCTCAAATTCCGGGAGCGACGCCACGTACGCACTTCCCTTTTCGGGGCGCACCACGCCTGCCGCCACGGCAAGAATCTCCGCGGTGTCCGTCTCCACGCGCCGCCCGTAGGCGGCAAACTCGGGGGAGTCGGTTTCAAAGAACGCAAGATTCGGGTTTTTAGCCCGCAGTTCTTCCAGTGTCACGGTTCTGCCCTCACTTTACCCAATCGTGTTCCGGGTCGTTGCTCCGGTTAAAGCCCTGATGGTCGCCCGCCATCAGCCACAGGAAATAGGTTTTGTAGCCGGGGGCGGACACTGTGGAGTGATACCCGTAGGGGAACTCCACCAGCTCGTCGTTCTTCACGCGGTACGCCTCGTCCACCTTGCCGTCCGCCGTGTACAGGCATTGCACGGCAAAGCCCTGCTCCGGGTCAAACAGGAAATAATAGACCTCCTCCGCAATGCACTCGCGGGGCATATCGTCCACGTCGTGCTTATGGGGCGGGAACCCTGCCCAGTTACCCTCGGTGCAGTACGCCTCGCCCACGGTCAGGTGCTTTGCGTTGGAATTGCCGTCCACGATAAAGCTGGTTTCGCGCTCAAAGGGCACTCTGCCCAGCTTTTTCAGTACCACATGCTCCTCCCGCAGGACCTGCGGTTCGGTTTTCTCGCTTGTGAGTGCGCCGCAAACGGCGATTTTCAGGTGATCCCGTGCCTCAATCTCACACGCAAAATCGCGCGGCAGATAGACCGCCTCGGCGCGGCGGTTTTCAAACACCGTGGCGCGATTGCCGATATTTTCCCACCTTGTGCCGCCAAAGGACACGTTGCAATGCCCCGAAAGCAGAATCAGTGCCTTCTCCTCCCCGCCGGTGGCAAAGGGGAGCTTTTCGCCCGCCTCCAATTCGATAATGCCGAAGGAAAGGCGTTTGAGACTGCACTCGCCGATTTTGCAGATTTCGGTGTAGCCGTTTTTCGGGGTATAGGTTTTCTTAAAATTCATAGCCGTTCTCCTTTAAGTATCGGAGCGTGGTTTCGTGATCCGGGATGCTTTCCCGCGCGCCCACGCCCGTGCATTTCAGTGCCGCCACGGCACTGGCATACAGACAGCATTTTTCGGGGGGATAGCCCCGCATCAGCCCTGCGGCAAACGCGCCGTGAAACACGTCGCCCGAGCCGTTGGAATCCACCACCGCGGCGGGGGTTGCCGGGTACTCCCAAAAACGCGCCCCGTCATAGGCGGTGCCGCCCTTTTTTCCCTCGGTAATGACGACAAGGCGGGGGGAATAGGTGTCAAAAAGTGCTTTTGCCGCCTCCCTGACCGTTCCCTTGCCCGTATGCGCCAGCGCAAACTCGCAGGAGGGAATCAGATAATCGGTAAGGGAGAGCAGCTCCGCCACGCCCTCGTAAAGTCCGCCGCAGTCGTACAGCACCGGCACCCCGTGTGCGCGGGCGATTTTCGCCGCCGCCACCGCCGCCGTCAGCTCGTTGCCGTCCACCATCAGGAGCGCGGCATCGGCAATCGCCGCCGTATGCTCCGCCGTCAGGGAAAAGGGCGGGAGCGTGCCTTTGTCAAACACGCAGGTGCGGGTGGCGGTATCGGCGGCAAGCAGAACCGTGGAGGTAAAGGAGCGGTAGCCGGAAAGCATCCGTACCGGCGCGGTATCCACGCCGTACCGGGCAAAATCCTCATAAAGGAACTCCCCCGCCGCATCGTCGGCAAGCACGCCCGCAAACGCGGTATCGCACCCCAGCTTCGCCGCCGCCACAAGACCCGTGGCAGCAGGGCCTCCGCCCGCCTGCCGGATTCCGACGGCGCGCAGTTTGGTATCCTCCGCGGGGTAGTGCGGCACGGTGACCAGCGTGTCCGCCACGCAGGCACCGATGGCAATGATTTTCCCTTTTTTCATCCCGTTCACAGAGCCTTTCCCGCGGCACCCGTGAGGGCGATTTTGGAGAGTGCCAGCTCCTTCACGCGCGAAACGGCGTTTTTCATAAAGAGGTCTACGGCATAGGAGTGCCCCGGGTCGTCAAGCGACTGTTTCGTGCCGTCCAGGAACGCACAGCACACGTCGGTGCCGATGTTCATTTTGCGGATGCCCGCCGCAATCGCGCGCTTGACCTGGTCATCCGGAATCCCGGAGCCGCCGTGCAGAACCAGCGGTACCCCGCCGGTTGCTTTGCGGATAGCGTCAATGCGGTCGATATCCAGCTTCGGGGGCTTTTTGTAATGCCCGTGGGCGTTGCCCACCAGCACGGCAAGACAGCACACCCCGGTGCGGCGCACAAACTCCGCCGCTTCCGCGGGCGAGGTAAACTCGTCCATCGCGTCGTCGTTCACACTGCCCACGTGCCCCAACTCCCCCTCTACGGGAACGCCGAGTACGGCGCAAGTCTCCACAGCGGCGCGGGTCATTGCCACGTTTTCCTCAAACGGATGCGCGGAGCCGTCTAACATAATGCCGGTTGCGCCCGCGCGCAGAGCCAACTGCATTTCCTTGGCGGAGGGGCCGTGGTCGAGATGCAGACACACCGGCACGCTTGCCTTTTCGGCGGCGGCGCGGACGATGGGGGCAAGATAATACCCGCTCCCCTCCACGAAAAGGCGTGGGTAGATCTGCATGATAATCGGTGCGTGCGCTCCTTCCGCGGCGGCAATCACGCCCATCACCGTTTCCATATTATACACGTTAAACGCCGGAATGCAATAGTTTTTTTCCTCTGCCATTCCGATGACTTTATCAAGCGTTACTAACATCGTTTCCCTTTCCGGGCATCAGCCCACGATAAGTTCGGAGAGCGCAAGCACCGTGAATCCTGCCGGTGCGGCGTTTTTCAGCGCGGTATACTCCGAAACCGAGGCGCACACCATCGTGTCCGCGCCCACGTTCTTTGCATTGACGATGCGATCCGCCGCCACCCGCGCGATGACCTCGGGCATCCATTCGCTCATCAGGATATTGCCCGCCCACATCGTGTCCTTGCGGTTGCAGAGCATTTCCACGGTATGCCCGGCGGCGTTGACGATTTTTCTTGCCTCCTCGGTTTCCCCGAGGTCACGCGCCAGCGCAAACGGATCCTGATAGGTCAGCGTCCCCGCAACGCGGGATACCGGCAGAGCCACGGCGTCAAATTTTCCGGCAAGGAACGCGGTGTAGGTCACCGCCGATGCCGTCAGCGTCATCCCCCATTCGCCGCAGGTGCGTTTGAGCATCACTGCGTCGACAGGGTCATACACCACCACGGTTTGGTAGGTGTTCAGCACGGCAAGGCACTCCGCCGCCTGTTTTCTCGTCTCCTCGGCGGCACCGATGAGAAAATCCAGTTGTGCGCCGGAAGCAGGCTCGTTTGCAAGCACGGTAAAAGGAACTCCGGTTTTCTCCATCGCCTTTACCGCCTTTGCGGCAATCGCGCCCGCCCGATAGCGTGCGTCGGCACCGAGGAAAAAGAGCGTGTCGGTTTTTGCCGCGTGTGCGGCAAAGGCGGCTGAAAGTGCCGCATCGGGTTCTTTTTCGCCGTAGGCGTTACCGGTTTCCACGGCGTTTGCGGTCAATTCCGCGATTTTGGCGGGCAATTTTCCGGCAAGTGCCGCGTCAAGTCTTGCCGCCTTCGTAAACAGCACCGGATCCCACCCCGTGACACACTCCTTGGTGCAGGCACCGCACAGTGCGCATTCGTACAGGGTGTCGGCAACCTCCGAAATATCAAACACCCCGCGATTGACCAGCGAAAGCCCCAAAGCCCTTGCCCTTGCGTTGTTTCTCTCCAACCCCGTGGCGTTGCCGATGGGACAGATATGACGGCACATCCAGCAGAAACGGCAGGAATCCACGTTTTTCTTACAAATCTCGTTCATTTTCCCTCTCCTTTTCTCAAAGCCCCAGCTTGAAGGGGTTCATAATGCCGTTGGGGTCCAGCTCGCGCTTGATGCCCTCAAACACCTGCATCGCAGGTCCGTACTGCTCCTTCATCAGTCTGCCGAGCTTGATGCCCACGCCGTGATGATCGTTCACCACGCCGCCGTGCGCCAGGGCGGTGCGCACGCCGGTCGTCCAGATTTCCTGGTGCAACCGCAACGCCTCCACCGGGTCGGCAGGCACGTCCTTGCCGTCCACGATGAAGCGGTCGTAGACCATCGCCCCCCACTCGTACCAGTGGGAGAAGTGCGCAATGAATTTTGCCTGCGGGAATTTCGTTTCGATTGCTTCCTTCATCGCCCAATAGATTTCCTCGATTTTGCCGTAGGGCGCAATCGTATCCATCGTGCCGAACATCTGCGGAATGTCCATCATATGCCCGGGGTAGAAGAAGGTGATTTTTTCCTTCCACCATTTTTCGCCGTACTCACTGCCCATATCCTCGGCACCGTAGCGGGCAAAGGTGTCCAGCAGGATTTTCTCCTCCACGTCCACCAGCTCCTTCACGCCCTCGTATGCCACATTCATAAACGCGCCCTCGCGTTCCACGCCCACGATTTTTTTGATGAGGGACGCGGTTTCCGCCGGGTCATACAGGCGCATCACGGAGGGCTTGAACTTCTGCAACAGCTCCCGCGCCGCCTTGAAAGCACCGCTCATATCCTTGAAGAGGAACCCGCGGAAGCGGCGCACCTCCGGCTGGTCGTAAATGCGGATCTGTGCCTTGGTAATCACGCCCAGCGTCCCCTCGGAGCCGATGAAAATCTGATTGAGATCGGGACCTGCCGCGTGCTTGGGGGCGGGAGAGGTGTAAATGATATCCCCGTTCGGCAGTACCACCTCCATCTGCAGCACCATATCGTCAATCTTGCCGTACTTGGTGGAAACCACGCCGATGCCCCGGTGGGCAAGGAACCCGCCGACCGTGGAGCAGGTGAGAGACGAGGGGTAGTGCATCGTTGCCTTGCCCACCTCGTTTGCCGCCCACTCGATATGCTTGTAGATGGCACCCGTGCCGCACTCAATGTACATTGCGTCGGTGTTCACTTCATAAATCCGATTCATCCGCTTGGTGTCCAGCACGATGCCGCCCGCCACCGGGATGGCACCGCCCTGCGTGCCGCCTCCGCCGCCCCAGGTGGTGACGGGGATTTTATAATAATTGGCAATCTTCAACACCTTGGAAGTCTCCTGCGCGTCCCCCGGTGCCACCACAAAGTCCGCCTGCGGCATCATTCTGCCGCGGTCCGCCCACATACGGGAAAGCCAGTAGTAGTCCACACTGTGGGTCACCTTGTCAATCTCCTTGACGGAGCAGTTTTCCTTGCCGACCGCGTCCTCCAGTTCCGTGAGGATCATCGCGTGCAGAAATTCGCTTCTTTCCATCTTTTCTATCCTTTCTCAGTCCAGTGTTTTGTCCACCGCAAGGTTCGGCACGTATTTGCAGAACTCGCGGATTTCGGCGGTAAAGTCGCCCTCGATTTCGGCAAAGTGGTGGATGTAGGGTCCGTCCAGCAACCGGTCCTCCCACGCCTGCAGGTCGTCAAACTCCGCCCAAAGATAGGTGCCGTGCGTCTGCGGACCCTTGGTGGTATGCACCTTGCCGGCAAGCACCATATAATTGCCGTTTTCCTGATCGATTCTTGCCAGCGTATACTCGCCGGGCTTCACGCGGAACCATTCTCGCTGATTGACCAGCCGTGCCGGGCTGTCCGGGGCTTTGACCGAGAGCGGGAAGGGGCCGCAGTGCCAGAGCAATTCCGCGTTGCGGTTTTCGGGGTGGCGCACCGTAAATTCGCCGAGGAACGGGGTCTTTTCCCCGAAAGCTGCGGCGGACATCAGTGCCATCGTCAAGGCGCAGTGCAGGTCGCTCTCACAGCTGACGATATAGCCCATATCGGCAAGGATTCCGTACACGGCGCAGGGGGCAAGCCCTTCAAACATCACGGGGGTCGCCGTCCAGCACTCGGCGGAAAGCACGTCCAGCCGGAACTCCTCAAACAGCCCGATGTAGGTCACCAGCAGGCACGCCATCCGGGTGAGATAATTCGGCGTGAGGTCGTCCATCTGATATTTCTCACGGAACAGTGCCTCGTAGCTTGCGATTTTCTCTTTTTCGGTTTCCATCGTTTTCGTGAAACGATCCTGCAGTACCGCCAGATTGATGGGGGTAATCCGCAAGCCGAATTTCTGCATCAGCTCGCCCTCGTTCCAGATGACCGAGAAAAAGGGTGCCGGGCGGGTGCCAAGCTGCCCCACGCGAAGCCCGCGGAAGTTTTTCACCATACACGCCACGCGGAAAAAGCGGGTCAGTGCTTCGGCAAATTCCGCGTCCTCCACGCGGCAGCACGGGATGTGGGAAAACGGAATATTGTAGCGTTGCAATTGGCGCGAAATCCCGAACAGCCCGCACTGGGAGTCGGTGGGGCGCATCCCCTCCTCGTAATACTCGTCGTCCAGCGGGGCAAAAAGCGCAAACGGCACGCCGAGTGCCTTGGCAACGTCCGCCGCCGCCTCCTCGTTGCCGAAGTTGGCGTTGATCATCACCACCGCGTCCACGCCCGCCTCCCGGAACCTTGCAATCGCCTCGGCGGCGGTGTCGTCGTTATAAATCAGATCCTTACAGCCAAGCCCCTTGGTATCGACAAAGGAGACGTGCGGGGTGGCAAAGTTTTTTTCGATGTACTCCACGGTGGCGGCTCCGCGCGCCTCGGCGGAACTCCAGGTCAGAAAGGTTTTGGCGGGCCTGTCCGTGGTGTTGCGGCGCATCGGCAAAAGCCCGACCTTGATCTCATAATTCAGCATAACACTTCCTCCTTCTTATCGGAATTACTTTCATTGTAGCAGAGCGCGTGGGGGTTGTAAATGTTCATTTTGCGCATTTTTTTGTACAAACCGATACATTCCGCGTTTTTTGTGTTATACTGTATACGGAAAATACGGAAAGGAGCAACGCCGATGAAAATCATCCCGTTTGAGGAGCTGTACCACAGCGAGTTTACGGTCACCGACCCGATTTCCAAGCCTCAGAACTGGTATTCGCGCGGGAGCGAGTACAATTCTCTCGACAAGCCGAAGGTTTCCCACACCTTTCTGTGGTTCAAAAACTGCACCGGCACGCTGACCGACGCGGCAGGCACGGTGCTGGAAATCCCGCGCGGAGCGTTGATTTACACCGCAAAAGGCTCCCGCTACGTCATCCGCTTTCACGGCACGGCACCGGGCGTGACCGATACCGTGGTCATCCATTTTCAGCTCCACGGGGAGGGCGGCGGGGATATCGCCCCCGTCCCTTCCGCGGTGATTTGTATGAAAAGTGCGGATGCGGGGCTTTGTGCCGCCATCGACTCGCTTGCCGGGGAGTTTCGCAAAAACGTCATCTGCACGCCGGAACTCAAAGCCGTCATTTATCAGATTTTTGCCGTCATCTGCCGCAAAAGCCGCAGTGAGGGGGCGGACCGGAGCTTTGCCTGCATCCGCCGCGGCATCGAACTGTTGGAGGCGGGCAGTACCCTGCCCGTGCGGGAGCTGGCGGCTCTCTCCGGCGTGGGGGAATGCTATTTCCGGCGGCTGTTCAAGGAGTACAGCGGAGATTCGCCCGTGGAATTTCGCCAGAAGCACCGCATTGAAAAGGCAAAGCAGCTGCTCCTTTCCGACGAGATGCTGCCCGTGGGCGTGATTGCCGGGGAGCTGGGCTTTGCCGACATCTATCATTTCAGCAAGACCTTCAAGCACTACGTGGGTGTCTCTCCCGCCGCATTTGCGCGCTCGGTGACGAAAAAGAAATAGTTTACGGAATGTTCACCCCCGCGCGCCGTGTGCCGCGGTATAATGAAAATATCGAGAAAAGAAAGGATTTCAACTATGGAAAACGGAAGCGAAACCAACTTTTTATCCCGCGCGCTGAATCGCCTTGCCGATTTTATTCAGAACCACACGAGGGGCTTTGTAACCTTCGCGCTGGCACTGATTCTCGGCATCATCACCATCCGCATTATCCTTGCCGTTGTCAAAAAGAACGTCAACAAGTCCAAAATCAAGGGCGCGGCGGGGGATTTTCTGATTTCCGCCGTCAAGGTCACGCTCTATATCATTTATATCATTGCCCTGCTGGCTCTGCTCGGCGTGCCGACCACCAGCCTTGTGGCAATGCTTTCCGCCTTTGCCCTTGCCATCTCGCTGGCACTGCAAAACACCTTTTCCAACGTGGCGGCGGGGCTGATGATCGTTTCCACCAAGCCCTTCAAGGAGGGGGATTTCGTGGACATCGGCGGCACCACCGGCACGGTGGAAACCATCACGATTTTCAATACCAAGCTGACTACGCCCGACAACAAGGAGGTTTTCCTGCCCAACAACACGGTGTCCTCCGCCAACATCACCAATTACAGTGCCAAGGACACGCGGCGGCTGGATCTGGTGTTTTCCGCGTCGTATGACGCCAGCCCCGCCAAGGTCAAGGAAACGATTCTCGGCGTGATTGCAAAGCACCCGGAGATTGAGTCCACCCCCGCGCCGATGGTGCGCCTGACCGAGCACGGCGAAAGCTCGCTGAATTACGTGACCCGCGTGTGGGTCAGGCAAAAGGACTACTGGAACGTGAATTTTGACCTCAAGGAGGAGGTGCTGGACGCCTTTACCGAGGCGGGCATCAGCGTGCCGTACAACCAACTGGACGTGCATATCACGAAATAAGAGCAGGTTCCAAAGGAACCTTTTGAAAAACCCTCCTCCCGCTCTTTCCGAAGCCTTCGCCCCGCGCGGGGCGCACTCTCCCAAATACAAGGAAAAGAGGATAAACCTATGAGACTGACCTTTCTCGGCACCAGCCACGGGAGAACCGAAAAAAATGCCTTCTGCTCCTCCACGATGATTTCGGTGGGAGAGCGGCATTATCTGATTGACGCCGGTGCGCCCATCACCACACTGTTGCAGAACGTGGGGGTTCCCTTTTCCTCGGTGGCGGGTATTTTTATCACCCACTCGCACGGGGATCACATCGCGGGGCTGGTGGAATACACCCGCGAAATGGAGTGCTTTCCCGCCAACGCCGGTGTGCGCACGCCCGTGTACGTGCCGGAGGAGAAAACCTACCTGCGGATGTCCTATTTCCTGTTCGGCAAGGAGGCATTCCGCCGGCACCGCGTGATTTTTCACCCCTATGAGGCGGGCGTGGTGTTTGATGACGGGGTTCTGCGCCTTACGGCAACCCCCAATCTCCATACGGCAAATTCCTATTCCTTCCTGGCGGAGGCCGAGGGCAAGCGCGTGATTTTTACCGGCGACCTTGCCGCAGGAATGCCCGATTATCCGAAGATGGCGCAGGACGCGCCCTCGGATGCGGTGATCTGCGAGGCGGCGCATACGCGATTGAACAAGCCCGAAACCGAGGAGATTCTGAAACGCACCAAAACGGCGCGCTTTGTGATTCACCACCGCGCCCCGAAATGCAACCCGGACGAGGCAATCGACGGCTTCACCCGCGATATGGCACCGTATTTCCCGGTGATTCTCGCCCGGGACGGGATGATTCTGGAAGTATAGCCCCTGCGGGGCGGCTGATAGGCTGACGCTTTGCACGACAAAGGGGCAATGCCCCTTTGTCCACTTTCTTTGCGCCTACTCCCTGCAAAGAAAGCGGGTATGGACGCTTGCGGTGTAACGGCTTGTGTCGCTCCCGTGAGTTGGATGGAATCTGCGAAAGAATTTTCAAAAGCCCTTGACAAGAGCAAAAATATTTTCTATAATAAAAATAAGAGGAGATCACCGGCGACGGTTGCTCTCCCTCTTATGGATTAAGATAACCGCATAAGCTCGGAAGGCAGGCGGTTATCTTTTTTTGTTGTGATTGATGTATTGTGCTACGAGAACGAGGAGCGAAAGAATCGCCACAAGCTCAGAAAGCGTGATATACATTTGCATCACCTCCCCTCGGGATGAGGGGAGAAAAGACTTGCTCCCCTCTTTTGGGGGAAAAAAACAAGTGCGTTTGCAAAATTCGGGCGGCACTCTGACAGCCCGTTTCGGGCAAAAAACCGTTACATAGCAAGCGTCCTTGTCGTGAAAACAGAAACGCCAAAAGGAGACGCGCAAGAGGGGACTTTTTACAAAAAGTCCCCTCTTGACTCCCTCAAAAACTTTTGCACGGCTGATGCCAAACTTTGGGTGCGTAAAACCAAGGGGTGGCGAGAGCCTATTAGCCGCCGTCGAAGACGGAGTCCGCAGGTGCCTTGCAGGGAAGGCACCCCCTGCCGCATCCCCCCGGCGTTACTCCGTGAGGCCGGGGATGTTGCAGTAGAGGAATACGAAATAGTCCGTGGCGGTATAGGTTACGCCGTCGGAGCCGATGCCCGTTACCGTTACGGCAAGGCGGTAATTGGTCAGCTCCGCCCTCTCGTGATTCAGCGTAAGCAGAAATTCCCCGTCCAGCCGCCCGTCGGTCAGGGCAAAGGTGCCGGTGCCGTCGGTCAGCAGTCCTGCGGCGTCGGTCACGGCGGCAAAATCGCCCATTTCTGCTTCCAGATATTCGTATTTCCCGGTGTCCCCGTTATAAACCTTTTTTAAGAGCGAGAACGACACGGTTGCGTTTTCCACCGTGACCTCGGGGATTGCGCTGAAATCCGCGGCAAGGCGGAAGGCAATTTTCCCGTTGTTGGTAAGGTCGGTGGGGTCTGCCAGGTTGATGCCGAGATATTTGCGGTCGGTGGGAATCAGCGCAACCTTTGCGGGTGCCGCAAGCTCGGCATAGCACGGCTTTTCGCACTCCAGCTTTACCCCGCCGGTATAGTGATTGCGATCGCCGGACAGATAGAAATCATCCCGCAGGTAATACTGCCCGGTCGCGCCCGAAAACACCGCGTTGAACTCCCGCGCCGAAATCCCCGAAAAGTCAAGCGTGATGCGGATTTCCTCCGAATACAGGCGGGTGTCCGGGTTGGTTTTTTCCATTATATTGCCGACCCCGAACGGCACGGACGAGGCGGCGGCGGTCAGGCGGACGCTGTACAGCACCTTTCCCGTGCCGTCGGTCAGGGTGACCAGCGTGCCCGCCGGGAGACTGACGGTATTCCGGTCAGCGTCCAGCATCCGGAACAGATGCGTGCCGAACACCGAGCGGTTTTTCATTGCGGTATAGTACCCGTCGGAAAACGGTTTTTCCGTGGTGACGGTTGCCGTAAGCGTGCCGCCCTCTCCGTTGGAGAACACCGTATCGCCCGTGTCCATCGAAACACTGCCGCCCTCCTCGTTCCACACCGAGATACGGCACAGGTTTTCGGTGGCTTCCACCACGATGTTGCGGTCGTTTTCCTCCACCTCGGCTTTGAGGTTGTACTGATAGGTGGAGCAGTTTTCCTCCACGGGAATCACCACCATCAGGTAGCGTTCCACCGCGGCGGCGGTAAACCCGCCCGATTCGTTTTCGTAAAGATGCCCCTCCTCATACACGCCGTTTGCCCGGATCGCCTCCAACAGCCGGGGAGAAAATCCGCCCCCGCTCACATCCGTCAGCCCGGTAAAGCGGAGATAGCAGGCACCGTTTTCGTCCTTCGGATCCTCCTCGGTCACGCCGGTATAGTAGCGGAAGCCGGCAGGCGAGACACTGTTGAGGTCTATCAGCACCACCGTAGTCCCCGCCGGGAAGGCTCTGCCGTTCCCCTTTCCGTCACCGAGTACCGAGTGAATCCGCTTGCCGAAGTTGAAGCCGTCGATATTCTCCACCGCGTCACTGTACGCGTACTCCACCAGGAACGAAAAGCTGCTGCCCATTGAAATGTCGATTTTGAACGCGGGACTGTCCAGAAACGCCCCCAGGCGGTAAATCTCACCCTCGATTGCCGCGATGTTGGTTTTTACGGTGAGAATCTGGGGGTAGTACACCAGTACCGTCACCGAATAGGTTTTGCCGTAATTGCTCCCGTCATAGTCGGCACCGAAGGTGACGGTTAAAAGCGTAACGGTCTGCTTGTCGGCGGACAGCACGTCGTAAACGTCGGCGCGGAAGGTGCCGTTTTCATACAGAATGCTCCCCGCGCTCCCCTCCTGCAGGGTCAGTGCGCCGTCGTTTTCGATATTGTAACGCACCGCCGTAACCGACGCCACGTCAAACACCCCGGTCATTGCGGCAAAGCCGCCGCCCGTAATCAGGTTGAGCAACGCCGCCAGCGCGGCGTTGGCATCCCCGTTGACGGTAAACACCGGCAATTCCCCGTTTACGGCGAACGAAAACCCGCCCCCGCAAAGCGAAGCGTAACTGCCGAGATTCCGGAAATCGGGTGCGCCGGAATCGGATTTGACGGCATCCGCCCAACCGCCCCACCAGTCCAGCGCGTAGAGGTAATCGGGGGTAAAGACCCCGCCGGTTTTCGTGAGCGGGTCACCGGACGCAAAATCCGGTTCGGTTTTGCCGGATACCGTAACGTCGGCACCCATCGCGCGGAAGGCACCCTCTTTGGTCAGCGGTGCCTCGGTTCCGTACGCCTCAAAGTACTTTTCCGCCGCGCCGTAGGCGGCGTACAATACCGTACCCGTGCCGGAGATAAACTGTTTTTCCGGCGGGAGGTGTTCCCCCGTCGCGCTGATGCTCAGCGCAAAGATTTCAACCGTGCCGGCATTGCGGTAGGCGATATGCCCCACGCCGGAGGCGTTCGCCTCTGCACACAATGCCGCCAGCCCCTCGGCGGTCATCAGGGTATCCGCGCGCACGGCGGCGGAGGAATAGCCGGCGTCGTTGTTGCGCATCAGCACGAAATAACCCCGCAGGGTTCCGTTTACGGTGTCGGCAAGGTAGCCAAGCCCCGTAGCTTTGCCCGCAAGACGAAGGACGTTGTCCCCGAAATACAGCCCGTCCGCCGACACGGTGCCGTCCGCCGCGTTCAGAAGCCCTGCGGCGGAATTGCCGCTGCCCTGAATCAGATTTCCGAAAACATCCAGATTGGTGAGCGTGACCGCCCCGCCGTTTGATTTGGTAGCGGCAACGCCCGCCGCCCGGTTTGCCGAAATCACACAGCCCGAAAGCACGGCACCCTCCAGCGTCAGCGCGGCTTTCGGGAGATCCCCGAAAAAGCCGCCCGCCACCGGCACGCCGTTGTTGCCCGTGCCGAGGAGATACAGCAGGGACGCACCGCCCCCGATTTTGGTATCTTTTACGGAAAAGGCGACTGCGGCATTGCCGTTCCACGCCGTTACGCCGGCGGCACCCGACCTTCCGATCAGATACAGCACCTTGTCGGTGGCGGCAAGGCGAAGCCCCTGCACCGTGAGTGCCGCGGTGCTTTCCGCCACCGCGCCGGCGGCGTTGTTGAAGCCGAAAATCAGCCCGGTTGCCGCATCGGAGGTCACGGCGCAACCGTTTACGGTCACCGCGCCCGTGGTGCGCCCGATCAGCCCGCCCGCACTGCCGTTTGCGGTGAAGCCGGTGTTCTGAATCGAATACGCCGCCAGTGCCGCAATCGCATCGTACACCGTTCCCGAAACCGTGGGGTTTTCCCCGCTGTAAGAGAACGGGCTTTTGCCTTTTTCCCACGCGGTGCCGGAAAAGATCACGCACCCGTCCACCGTACAGTCCGTAATGGTGAGAATTGCCTGATTTTTGCCGATGAGCCCGCCGGAAAACGCGTTTGCGCTACCGGAATAGGTGCCGGCGGAGGAGAACAGCACCGCCGTGCGGGTAACCGAACAGTTTGCAAATGCGAGCGCGCGATTATTCATCACAAGCCCGATCAGCCCGCCCGCGCTCTGATTGTAATAGTCGTTTTCTCTGTTTTCGACCGTCGAGGTGCAAAGTTCAATGACCGAATCGGTCACCGTGACCCCGGAAATCGGCGTTTTGATATCGGCACTCAGGCGCAGAAAACTGAACAGCGCGCCTACGCTCTGCGTCCCCCGCACGGTCAGCCCCGAAACGGCACAGCCGGTCACGGTGCAGTTCTGATTGGCGTACGCCGCGCTTGCCACCAGCCCCGCCGCCCAACCGGGGGAAACGACCGTCAGGTTCCGCAGCCCCACGTTCACGAAAGAGAGGTTTTTGGCGTAGCCCAAAAAACCGCCCACGCAGAAAAGGATACCATCATCGGAAAATTTCTTGTCCGCAGGGGTGAATTCTTTGACGTGATAATAGGTTAAGGACATTGTGCCGGACAGCACGATATTGGAAAAAGTGATGCCTTTGCCATCGGATTTCCGTTCAAGCACGAGAGCCAGGTTTTTGAAGCCGTCCGCCTCAATCATATTGGCGTTGTAATACTGGCGGATATTCACGTTCATCACAATCTCGGTTGCGGGATTACCCTGTGCGTCGCTCGCCCCCGTGATTGTTTTGATATTGTAGCAGTTGGTGCCGCCAAAGGGACTGCCAAACCCACGGAAGGCGTTGCCGTACACCCCGAGGTCATACACGCCTGCGGCAAGGGTGATACTCCACTCACAGGTGCGGAAATCCCGGATATCGGAGGCGGAGATGCCGAAATAGGTATGGAACAGGGATTTTCCGCCTGCCGACTCATCGTCGGTATGTCTGCCTGCCGTGCCGCCCGCCTCGCCCGCGGGAAGCGTGCCGCCGACTGCCGAATAGTCCCCCCTGCGGGAAAGCGCACCGTTGCCGTACCCGATATAGGAGGAATTGTACATCATCGCGCCGCCGTTCATCGCAAAGGAGAGCATCAGCAGCTCCTCTGCCGTGGCGGGCGAAAAATACAGATTGTTGCCGCTCACGGTGATGGAGGATCCCGTGCCGTACCGGTCAAAAATCAGGTGCGGGACGGGATAGTTTTTATCGGTGTTGTCGTAAGACCGGTCGGCGTCGGTGGAGAACGCATAGCCCACAATCACCTTGCCCACATAGGGGTTATAATAATAGTAATTTTCATAAGCCGAAAGCCCGCCGGGCATTGCAAAATCGCCGAGGCTCTCCAGCGTTACGCCGCCGCCCGAAATCAGCCCCACGTATCCGCCGAAAACCGACGCCGCCCGTCCGCAGGTCAGCCCCGCCACGCTGACCGAAACGTTTTCAATCCGGTTGTCGCCCCCGAGAATCCAGCCGATGACCCCGCCGAAGTGCGGAACCAGCGTTTTGACCTCGGCAGAGGTTGCCGAGGGGCCGGAGGTGGAGGTTTTCAAACGGTTGCTCTCGTACCGCAGGAACACGTAATCCGAGGATTCCGTGGTGAAGGAAATGCCGGCATAGGAAAACTCGATGCCGTACACCGCACAGCCGTTTGCCACGTTGATAAAGCCGAAGCCGGTTTTGTCCACCCCGGTCTTGGCGGGAATCCGGATCACGGTTCTCACCGCGCCGCCGCAACCGGCAATCACTCCGTGGAAGGGGTTGGTGGCAATCCCGATGCCGGTAAAGGTGTCGGGCAATTCCAGCTCAACCACGGAAATGCGGTAATACGCCCCGCGCAGATAAGCGAGCAGTTCCCCGGCGGTCAGCTGTGCGGTGCCGCCGGATTGCGTGAGATAGGAATTTGCCCCGTCTCCCTCGTAAAGCACGCTTTGCGTGTAATCAAGTGTCCCGTCCGCGTTTTTTGCGGGATAGAGAATCTTCCACCCGCCGGGGAACACCACGGTGGAGTCCGACGCGACCAGCCGGGCAAGGAACAACAGCTGATCGGGGCCCGAAATCAGATACGGGTTCCCGTAGGTTCCCCAGCCGCCGTCAAAGCCCGTGATTTTGCGGTTGACGCTAAGGCTTTCCCCGGTTGCCGTTTCGTACACGTACACCAGATAATCGGTGCCGAATTTTTCGTAAAGCGCGGTTGCCGCCGGGGATTCCGGAGAAACGAAGATTGCCGCGTCATAGTATTCGTACTGCTCGGCGTTGGTGTAAAGCTCCTTGCCGTAGGTGGCGTTGTGAAGGAACGCGGCACCGTCCGCCCCCCAGTCGTCGGTCGCGGTAAAGGTGTAAACGAAGGAGGAACCCGTGTTTTCCGCATAACGGATGGAGTCAAACAAGGTGGCGCGGGTGAAAATAGTGCGGTTGCCCGTTGTGGTAAGGCTTTCAAACACAACGGTTTTCAGCGTGACCGAAAGGTAAGAGGTGGTGCTGTCAATCCCGCCCTTGCCGATCAGCGAGCTGCCCGCCTTTTCCCCTGCGGCATAGAGAGAGGTCTTGTTTGCCGTGAGATAAGTGGCGGCGGTGTATTGCGAAATATTTTCGATTTCACAGCTGACGTAGCTGCCGATTTCACAGAGAAGCAACGGGCAGTAGCCGGAGGTGTCCGAAACCCGCACCCCCTCGAAAAACACGTCGGAAACCGTGACCGTTGCCCGGGAAACCGCCGTGCCGGAGGAGCCGGAAAGCCGCCCGCTGACAAACACGCCCGAGCCGCCGGTGGGGGTTTTGTACACGGTGCCGGCGATGCGGATGTTGCCGAAAATCACATCGGTTTTGCCCTTATCCGTGGTGATGATATCCGAAAAGATGCCGCACTGAAGCCCGCGCATCTGAGAAGGCACCGAGGTCAGATTTCTGCCGAAGGTGAGCAACCGCCCGCCGAACTTGAAGGTTACGTTTTCCTTTTTGGCGGGATAGAAGCAAAGCCCGCTGACGTCAATATCGGCGTTAGCCCCCGTAATATCCGAAACGGGATTGGGATAGCTGTATGCCAGCACCGCCGCGGAAAGCGATGCCGACGCATAATCGTAAAGGCTCCAATAAAGGAGGTCTGCGGCAGAGGACACCGTGGACGACGCCGCGTGATTTTCCAGCCCTGCCACGTTGAAATAATAGCGCGTATCGGCATTGGAGCCGTTGAACGCCGCGATTTTTTCAAACCACGCGGAATCCGCGGGGATTTCCCCGATTGCCGCACCCGCGGTTTCCACCGTGACCACGCCACCCGCGGTGGCAATACCGTTGGTGGCAAAGCCGGACACGTTTCTGCCCGCAAAAAGGTCAAAGCCGGTTGCCGTAACCCCGTCAAAGGCGGAGGCGGCACAGCGCACGGTAACGATTGCCCCGGTGCCGTCCGCCAGCAGGCACCCGTTTTTCGTGCCGCCGGAGGAAAGCGTGCCGGAAAGCGAAAAGCCGCTCTCCAGCGTCAGCTTGCCGGTAAGGCGGTAAATCAGCCCCCCCAGCGTCCCCTTTCCTGCGTTGGTAACCGTGCCGGAAAAGGGGGAATCCAGAACGATGCGCACCAGGCGGAACTCCCGCCCGATCAGCCCGCCCGCAGAATGACCGTTCCCCGTGCCGGCGTTGACGGAAATGCGCACGTTTTCGGCTTTGGTGCCGGTCATCGAAAGCTCTGTGTAGGAATCGGCGGAAAACTCCGCAAAGCAACCGCCCACGCGCGCGTCGGAAAAGTACGGCGTCTGCGTGATGACCGTGCTGACGGTATTGCCCTCAAACACGGCGCGCGTTGCCCCGCTGACCGCACCGGCGGCACCGCCGAGCCGGACGTAGGAATAGAAGGAGGAAAACCCGCCCGTGTGCAAAAGCTCTGCCGCAAGGGTACTGCCGGTAATCGAAAAATCCGCAGTTCTCATCTGCCCGAACAGCCCGCCGGCGTACAGCCCGACATTATTGGCGGTAAAGCTGCCGCCGGACAGGCGGACGGTTACGGCGGTGGTGCAATCGCGCACCGTCACGTTGCCCACCGTACAGCCCGCAAGCCCGCCGAGAAAGACGTCGTCTCCCGCATTGGCAAGAAACGCAAAATCCCCCGCGAGATTGAGGTTTGTTACCGTTGCCCCCGAAAGCACGGGGAACGCGCCGAGATACCGGCGGGCGTTGCCCGTTGTGAGAACCCCCACGCTCTCGCCCTTCACGTTTTCGCCGATGGCAAGCGTCAGGGTAAAGCCGCCGCCGTTCAGGGTGCCGGAAAACGCGGTTTCCCCGTCTGCGCGCCCGAACTGTTCGATTCCGCTCCCCCGCAAATCGATATCCCCGGTCAGCGTAATCACGGCGGAAAGGAGATTGTTGAAATTGCCGGAGTTTATCCCGGATACGCCCGAAATAACCCCTTCGGTCAGCAGGGTGACGGCAAGCTTTGCCGCGTCCGCCGCCGAGGAAAGCACCGGTGCCGCCCCCAGCGTGCCGCCGGAAAAGCCCACCGTGTGCGCCGCCCCGTCAAAGGACAGGCACCCCAGCACCTCGTTGCGGATCAGCTGACCGTAATTGCCCACGTCGTTGCCCGCCTGCACTGCCGAGCCGCCGAGGGTAAAGCCCGCGTCGGTAAACAGAAGCGAGTTTTCCTGCACGGCAACGAAATGGTTGCGGCGGGGCGAGTTGTCGGTAATCGTACCCGACAGGCGCAGAATCGTTCCCGCGCCCGTAGCGGAAACTGCCACCGAGGCGGTGGCGTTCCGGTAAGTGACGGCTTCAATATCCATCACGGCACCGTCGGCACCGACGCCGACCAGGTCGCCGATTTGCGAGCCGAGCAGTGCCATCGTGTTCCGAACGGTGAGATTTGCCGCCCGCAGGGCGGTATTTCCGCCGCAAAGACCCACCAGCCCCCCGAGGATGCCGGAAAAGCCGCCGTTTTCAAAGGTGTTGGTCAGCACCGCGCCTGCGGCGGTGCCTGACGCGCCTGCGATGCCGTCAAGCGTAACGCCGTTTGCCGCAAAGGAGCCGGTCAATCGCCCGATGACCCCGCCCGCCGTGCCCGCCGCCGTGGGGCGGTGGGTAAAGGTGCCGTCCGAGAGCCTCAGCGAAACCGGGGCGTTGAGCTCCAACAGCCCGAAATATCCGCCCGTCAGTTCCCCCGCAAGGGTCGCGGAGGCAACCGAAACGTTTTCAAAGGAAACGGCGGCGTCCGCCGTAAAACTGCCGATAAAACCGCCCGCGATACTGCCGACGCATCCGGCGTCCGAAAAGCTGCCGCCCGAGAGGGCAAACGCCCCGGACGGTGCCGCGCCCGCCCTGCCGACCGCCCCGCCCAGCATCGGGTTTTCCCCGGTGGCGGTAAAGCTGCCGTCCGTAATCGTGCAGGTTTTGCCGTCGGCAACCGTTACCGTGCCGTCGGATTCCCCGACGAGCCCCCCCGCCAGATTGCCGGTAACCGACGGGGCGGTGAGGGTAACCGCACTGCCGAAGGAAAGGACGGAGCCCGCCGTTCCTTTTCCCAGTGCCCCGCCGGCATAGGTGCCGGAAATCACCGGCGCACCGAGCGTCATCGTGCCGGGGACGGAAATCCGCCCCGCATTGCGCCCGAACAGCCCTGCGGCACCTGCCGTGCCGCCTGCGGCGGCTTGCCCGCCGAGGGTGTCGGTCTCTGCCGTGCGTTCCACGGTAAAGCCGCCGCGATTGGTGCCGACGAGAATCCCCGCGTCGCCGTCCGCCGCCGAAACCTTTGCGGCAAACGACCCCAGCGTTACCGAAACCGAGGCACTCTCCTCAATCACGCCGAAAAGCCCCCCGGCATTGCCCGCGGAGGCGGAAAGCACGTAAGCGTCCCCGGAGGGGAACGCGCGGGAAAGGTCCACCGAAACGGCACCCGTCCCGGTGGCGGATTTTACGGTTCCCGCCACGAAGCCGGCGGTCTTGGCGGCACTCACGCCCCCCTCTGCCTCTGCGGCAAAGCGGAACCCGCCGACATCCAGCGGTGTGCCGGCCTTTGTGATAACCAGCGTGTCACAAAGCGCAAACTGCCCGTCCGAGTGGACGCAGAGCGAAAGGGCTTCGTTCTCACTGCGGATACTTGCCTCGTTGGAAAGCACGTTGAACAGAACCGCGTAGGTCTCCATTTTGAGATAAGTGCTGTCCGCCGTGCTGCCCACCATCAGAAAACTGCCCCGGAACGGATACGCCGCACACCCGATGCCGAAAAAGCTGGTGTCCGAAACCGCTTTTTTGTTCTGCACCGTAATCTGCAAAAGGAAGGTGTCTCTTGCCGCAATGCGGAAGGTATAGCCCGCAAAATCCGCAGAGCGCGACACCCGAGCCAGCGTAACGAAGCCCTGCGCGCCCGTGATGCTGTAGATCTTGCTTCCGACAGCCCCCTCGCGCACCAGTCCGTTTTCCTCGGTAAAATATCCGTCCACGGTATGATCGGCATCCAGCACCAGCCCGTAATCCGCCGGCTCCTCAATGGTATACGCCCGGAAAACGCCGAGCGACAGCACGAGAAGGACACTGGTCGCGATGATGCAAAGCGACAGTGCCAGCCCCGTGATTCTTTTCACGCCCCGTTTCGGTGTTTTGCCCGATTTTTCTTTTTTCATTTTATTCACCCGTGCGATTTCTGAATTTCGGGGAGGCGTTTACTCCCCGTCGGTAATTCGGTCTACGCTGACAAAGCCCGCCAGCACCTCCCAGTCGATGGGGGTGCCGTCCTCCGTCGTTCCGCTCTCCCACACGTTGGTCTCCCCCGCCGGCAGATCCTGCACCCGAAAGAACACCAGACGAAGAAAGGAATCCGCCGTTTTGGGAAGCACGATGCAGGTATCGTACGGGGCATAGCCTTCCGGAGCCGCAGGCGTGACCCCGGCGGGCAGGGAGTGCGTTGCCACCGTCAGCTTGGAGGAATCCCACATCACCCGCAGCTTTTCGCCCGCGGGCGGTTCCCCCTGTACGGTAATCAGATAGGAAAACGCCGCATAATCGCCGATTTCGGCTCCCTGCGTATATTCAAATTCGGCACTTACCGAAAACGAATCCGAAAGCGACGGCACGATTCTTGCCCCCAGCGTCCTTGCCGAGAGGTACTTCGGCACCTCCGGCACCGCCAGCACGAAAATTTCCGGAAAACCGGTCAGCGCACCCGCGTCTGCCGCGTCAAAGCGCACGGTCATCGCCAGTGCCGAAGCCGCACCGCCCGCAAGCGTGGCGCGGAACACAGGCTCCGTGCCGCACGCGGTTGCGGTAATCCCGAAGGAGCCGCCCGCGTACTCCGCAAAGCAACTGCCGGTGCCTTCCTCCGCCCGCCACACGTACACCGCAAAGGTGACGTCAAACATATTGTATTCGCCCGTGGAAAGGCTGTAATTGAAAAACCGGATTGCCTTTTCTGCCCCCCCGGAGGCAACCGCGCCGTATTCCGCCCCGTCCGAGGAGGAAACCAGGGAAAGCACGTCGCTGGAAAAGTAATTCTGCCCGTTGACAAACACGTCCTTGAGCATCCCTTTGCCGTAATACGCCGCCCGAATCGTCACCGCGAAAAAGACCGCCGCAAGCAGGAATACCGACAGCACCGCCACCCATATTGCCTTCTTTTTCATCTCAGGATGCCCCCCTTTGCCTTGCCGGTTGACACGATGTACACAATGTCGGCTTCCTTGTCCGGCTCCGCCCCGGAAAGGTTTTCCTTCCAGGTCACCCGCAGGACGAAAAAGCGATAGGACGAGGTGTCCGTCAGCTTTTCGTAAATATCCGCCGGGGCGGCGGAATCGCCCCCGGTAAACCGGAACCCGGAGTAAACCCGGTAAATGCCCGCGTTGAGACTGCCGCCCTGCGGGGGCGTTTCGTTGACCCAGTCCCCATAGGTGGTTTTGGAAGAAAGCGCGCCCGCCTCCCCGTCCACCACGGGCGAAAGCGTTTCCGCGTAGTCAAAATAGCAGGGGTATTCGGCTTCGCCGTCGGTCAGCGTGCGGAACACCGATTTTCCCTCCCCCGCCGCCGCGCCGATGGCGGTCACGGGAAAGAGGTCAATCACCATCCCGATGTTTTCGGTATAAACCACGCCAAGTTCAAAGCTCTCCACCGCGTCCCGATAGGCGGGTGCCACGCAGAACACCGCCGTGTATTCCTGCCGGATCTGCAAGCCGTCCAGGCGAAAGGAGGTCATCTCCTGCAGGTTGTCGTCTTTGATGTAAATAATCGGAGGAACGTCCACCTCCAATTCCTCGGTTCTCGCTATCCGCCCCGCCGCAAACCAGGCGTACACCGAGGAGGAGCAGACCAGGAGCAGGGCGAGTGCCAGCAAAAAGGACCTGCAGAGAACGCGCCGTGCCGTGCCGTTTTGTCGTTGCATTGTGTTACTCCCCCTGTACCGTAAGATCAAAGCAGATGTATTTCAGCGTGGTGCCGATGATATAGTCCGCCTCGTTGAAGCCCTGCTCGTTCACAAGCCCCTCGCGGAACATTTCGCCCGCGTGGGTGCCGTCGGCATAATACGCGGCGGCACTCGCCCGGTCTGCCTCTGCCATCAGGGTGCTTTCGGCGGAGAAAATGTCGCTGTACCACGGCACCCAAACCCAATAAACCGTTACGGGGTACGCACCCTGCACGGTATCGGCTTCCGTTGCGGTAAGGCGCACCGCCTCACCGGGGGCAATTCTGCCGGAATACACGCCGTCCTCGCTCCGGTCGGTGAAAAACATCAGGTGCGAATTCAGATACCGCAGGGCGTCGGCACGCCGCTCCTCATCGGTCACACCGGGGAAAAAGCCCTCGTTGCCGTGTGCGGAATAGGCGTTATTGACCGCGCCGATGCGATAGGAAAAGGAAAACGCGGTTTTCCCCGGCTGGCGGACGAAAAAGCTTACACTGCCACAGCTCCCGGGGCGGATGCTTCCGGTGGCGGCAAGCGTCAGGTGCGTCATCCCGGCAAAAGGCTCGGTAACGCCGATATTTTCCCCCGTGGCGGTTTCGCTGATTTCCACCGGCGAATTCAGCGCGGAGATTGCCCCGCCGTTGCCGGTAACGTTGCGGTTTTCGGCAAACCAACCGTACGCAACGGGAAACGCCAGAAGAACGACCAGCAAAATGCCCACAACCAAAAGCTCCGCAAACGCGCCAATCAGCTTTGCCATCGTTCTCCCCCCTTTTCTGACAGATTTCGTGAAATTTCCCGGCAACCGGAAACAAAAAACGCCGCATTATTCTGTCCAAACAATGCAGCGTGGCTGACTTCCGAAGAAGTCCCTTTAGCTTTGCGTCGCCGCCTCACGACGGTTTTGCCGATTTATTTATTTCATTAAAATTTCGCACGCCCGCGCGGGCGCGCAGAATACTCCGCTTACGATTATAGCACGCGAGCCCCGGAATGTCAAGCCCCTTTTTCGGTTTCTTCTGTGAGGAAACCGTTACACCGCAAGCGTCCATACCCGCTTTCTTTGCAGAAGCAGGCGAAAAGAAAGTGGACAAAGAAACGCCGAAAGGAGACGCGCCAGAGAATGGACTCCTTCCAAAATCTTTGCACGGCTGATGCCGGACTTTGGGCGTGTGAACCCAAAGCAACGCGTCAGCCTATTTGCCCCACCGCAGGTGGCGCAGGCGCGTAAGATAAAAGGTAATCAGGCGCGTGAGCGCAAAATCGTACAGGAGAAATACCGGCGTGCCGAGCAACAGCAACAGATATTTCCACCCAAAGGCAATGTCTGCCTCCGGATAGAAAAATTTCAGCAGGAGAAACACGGCAAGTGCCAGTCCCGCATTGAAAACCAGCACCTTGGCAAGCAACGAAAGCCCGCGCGGCAGATGCTTTTCAAACACCGCCTTCAAAATCGGATAATACCCCACAAACACCGCGTAAATCAGTGCCGGGGTCTTGGCGGGCAACAGCAGGAGCGCAAGCACGGAGGTGACCGCGTATACCAGGTACGGATACGCGCCCCCCAATTCCATCACGGCAAATACCGTGAAAAGCGACGCCATCGCCGCCATCGAAAGATCCAGCACCTCAATCAGCGCGCCGATGCCGAGCAACACCACCCCGAGTGCCGAAAGCAGTGCCGCCGCCGTCAGCTTCCGCGTGGCTGTTCTGCGGGTGCGCATCAGCAACAGGGGATCAGATCCCCGCCCATACACTCACAACAGCAGTCGGCACACAACAGCGACGAGCAAACGTCGCATCCGTTGCATCCGCCGTTCCCCGCCGTGCGGTATCCGCCGCCGAAATCCTTGGCGCGCTCCCGCATATTTTCCTTGAAGGTCCAATATTCGTTGTTGGTCGGCTCCATCCGATACGCCGTGTCAAACGAATTCTGCGCGTCCACGTAAAAACCCTTGCGAAGCTGTACGCATCCGGTCAGGAAAAACCACTCCGCGCCGCGGTCGGCGTCCGGCGTTTCGGAAAGCAGCCGCTCCGCCTCGGTAATGTTGCCGGAGTTGATGCAGTTGCGGATCAGTGTGAACCGCTGTCTCGCCTCCTCGGAATACTGCCCCGCGCGGTAAGACCCCGCGTTGTAACCGGAGGAGCCGTACCCGCCGTTTGTGCCGTACCCACCCGTGGTGGAGCCGTACGCGGAGGAACCGCCCGCACCCTGTGCGCCTGCACCCTGTGCGCCTGCACCCTGTGTGCCCGCGCCTTGTGCGCCCGCGCGCAATTGCTGAATTTCCTCATACGCGGCGTTGATTTCCTTCATCTTCTCCCCGGCAAGCTCGGCAAGCTCGGTGTTGGTGTAACGGTCGGGGTGGTATTTGCGCGCCAGCTCCCGATACGCCTGTTTGATTTTTTCGTCGTCGTCACCGGGAGAAACGCCCAGCACCTGATAAGGGTTTTTTGCCATTATTTTTCCTCCTTGGGGGCACCGTAAAGCACTTTTTTCACGGTTGCCGGCATTCCGAGATAGAGAACGTTGCGTAAAATTTCGGTTCCCTCGGGGGTTTTCCCCGCGGGAAACAGGTCAAAAGCGGCTTCCAGGTCGCACAGTCCGTTTCGCATTGCCGCCTCTGCCGAGGCGCGCTGTTCTTCGGTAAATTCCCCGTGATACAAAAGTAAAAAGGGGTTATACGCGCCGTGCTTTGCGTCCTTTTCGCAGTCGTCCGCCGCGTCGGCTACGTAGATAAATCTGCCCACAAGCCGCCCCACGGTGGCGGCAAGCGCGGCGCGCTCCCCCCGGAACCCGTAGGAAACAATCAGGGCAAGCAGGTCACCGAACACCGCGGCAGGCTCATCCACGCTGGCGCGGCGTTGCTTTTCCAGTGCCGAAAGGCGGGCAAGCTCCGCCCGCACGCCGGCGGCAAGCTCCGGCAGCTTTTTTCTCGCGCGGCGGTAGGCACCGCGGAAAAACAGACACCGAAACGCGGCGCGAAGGCGGCGGACTCCCCGTTCGTCCGCCACGTCGTCCCGGCACTTTTCATAGGCAAGGATTGCCGCGGCACGCGCACAATAATCGCTTTGCTCGTTGCGTTCCATCCGGTTTCTTTTCCGGAAGGGATGCACCGCGCACCGTTTTCGGGCAAAGCGCGGCGCGGTATCCGAAAGAATCAGCCGCACCACGGTCAGAAACGCAAAATCGTAGCTCAGCGCAAGGCGCGAGCATTGCCCCGTGCATTTGCCCATACTATGGCAAAGTCCGCAATACACCGCTTTGTAGTATTCGTACTCCCGAACGCGCAGTTCGGAAGAAAAAACACGGATGTAACCGAACATATGCCGTCCCCTGCCCTTTCTCGCCGATTTTTCAAAGACTCCTTTATATATTACCTCATTTCGGTGAAAAATGCAAGAAAATTTTGTGAAAAGCCGCGCGAATGCCCCCCGCGACGCAAATTTTTTGCACAATTTTTTGCCGAAAAGGGGTTGCAATCCGCAAAAAAGTATGCTATAATGATTTCCGCATTCCGGCGTGGGGGTGTAGCTCAGTTGGTAGAGTACTGGTCTCCAAAACCATGGGTCGTGGGTTCGAGTCCTCCCGCCCCCGCCAAGTAAAAAAGACCCGGCACCTTGTGCCGGGTCTTTTTTACTTTCCGGAACGCCACGGCGAAAAACCCCTTCTTTTTTTCGCAAAGCGGAAAAAAGAATCGTTTGCGCGCACCATTCTTTCAGACTTCTGCTTTCCGCCCCCGCGCAAACCGGGTTCGGATTTCTCCCACCCGATAAAAATGCCCACGGGGTTTTCCTTTTCTCTCCCCTGTTTTTCTCCCAAACCGCCCGGCGAAACGCCGGGCGGTTGGTGCATTTATTAGCATTTGTAACGGTTATTTTTCCAGCCGGAAGGTAAATGCCGCCGGTGCGTCGGAATCCTTACCGACGAACACCTCAAACCCACCGGGCTCCGAAGCACAGGTCATATCCGCGCCGTAAAAGCGGAGCTGCTCCTCGGTCAGGGTAAAGCGCACGGTTTTTTCCTCCCCCGGCGCAAAGCTGAGCTTTTGGAAATCCTTCAGCTCCTTCACGGGGCGCGAAACGCTGGCAAAGCAGTCCCGCACGTAAAGCTGAACCGTCTCTTTTCCGCACCGTCCCCCCTCGTTTTTCACTTTTACGGTGACGGTGAGCGTCTCTCCCGGGTGCAGAACCTCCCGGTCGGCAGTGACCTCTCCATAGGTGTAGGTGTTATACGACAGCCCGTGGCCGAACACGAAAAGCGGGTCTGTCGGCGCGTCCTGATAGCGGGAGCAATACCCGCCCTTGGTAATCTCTTTGGGCTTTTTCACGGCGCGCCCCGTGGGCAGGTGATTGTAGGAAATCGGAAGCTGACCCACGCACCAGGGGAAGCTCATCGACAGCTTGCCCGAGGGGTTTGCCCGCCCGAAAAGGAGCCGCGCCGCGGCGTTGCCGCCCTCGGTGCCGGGCTGCCACATCAGAAGAATCGCCGGGGCGATTTCCGAAAGGGCGGTCAGCACCAGGGGTCTGCCCGAAAACAGCAGTACCGCCGTGTTGGGGTTTGCCGCAATCACGCGGCGCGCCAGCTCCTCCTGCGCGGGGGAAAGCGTCAGGTCTGCGCGGCTGTTGCCCTCTCCCGAAAAATTCTGATACTCGCCAAGGCAAAGCACGGTCACATCCGCGGCGGATGCCGCCGCCACTGCCGCGTCAATGCCGCTCCCGTCCTTTTCGTCAAGGGCATAGGAACAGCCCGGCTCCACCGTGATTTCGGCGCGGGGCAACAGATTTGCAATCCCCTCGCTCACGCTGACGCACTCCTCGTCCCGCCCGGCGCACGCCCAAAAGCCCTTGATTCCCTTTTCGGCGGCAAAGGGACCCACCACGGCGATTTTCTTCACGCTCTCTCCGAACGGAAGCACCCCGTTGTTCTGCAGCAGCACGGCACTTTCCTCCGCCGCGCGGCGGCAGATTGCCCGATGCTCCGGGCAAAGGAACAGCTCCGCCTCCCGCTCCTCGCTTGCGGCGCGATAAGGGTTTTCAAACAGCCCCAGATCCTCCTTGAGCTGCAAAACGCGCATCACCGCCGCGTCAATCTGCTCCTCGGTAATCCGCCCCTCGGCAAGCAGCTCCTTCGCGTACAGATAGGTGGTGGCAGACATCATTTCCACGTCACACCCCGCGTTTACGGCAAGCGCGGCGGCTTCCTTTCCGTTTTCCGCCACCCCGTGCTTCACCATCTCGCGGTAGGCGTTGTAATCGCTGATGACGATGCCGTCAAACCCCCATTCCCCGCGCAACACCGCGGAAAGCAGCCACCGGTTGGCGGTGGAGGGTACGCCCCCCACGGTATTGAAGGAGGGCATCAGCAAACGCACGCCCGCGTCCACCGCCGCGCGGTAGCCGGGCAGGTATTCGTTCCGCAGCGTGCGCTCCGACAGCTCCACGGAGTTGTAGTCCCGCCCGCCCTCGGGTGCGCCGTAGGCGGCAAAATGCTTGACGCAGGCGGCGATATTTTCGGGGTCACGATAGGTGCCGTCCCCCTGATAGCCCTTCACCATTGCGGCGGCAAGCCGCCCGTTGAGGGTCTTATCCTCCCCGGTGGATTCCATCACGCGCCCCCAGCGCGCGTCACGCACGAGATCCAGCATCGGGGAAAAGGTGACCTGAACGCCTGCGGCGGCGGCTTCCTTTGCCGCCATTTTGGCGCAGTCCCGCACCAGCTCCTCGTCAAAGGAACAGCCCATTGCCAGCGGAATGGGGTAAATCGTGCGGTAGCCGTGAATCACGTCCTGCATAAAAAGCAGGGGGATGTGGTGGGGCTGTTTTGCCATTGCCGCTTTCTGGATTTCCTTCATCGCCCCGGCACCGATGAAATTAAGCGTGGAGCCGGCGTATTTCACGTCGCCCTCGGTGATGTGCAGATTCTGCACGGGGCCGGTGACGTCCGCCTCGTTGTCCGGCTTGAAAAATACGGCGTTGAGCTGGGTCAGCTGACCCAGCTTTTCTTCTATGGTCATTTCGGAAAGCAGTTTTTTAAGATTCATAGCTCCTCCCAAGGAATTTTTTTCTATTGTAGCACAAAAAACACCCCGCTTGCAAGCCCCACAGGTGTGAAAAACCAAAAAAAGACGGCAAAAGGTTGATTTTTTCCACAGAATGTAATATAATGGATAAAACATTACAAAGGAGGCAGAAAATGGGCGACGGGCGTTTGCACGCGGGTCATCGGGGACGGATGCGGCAAAAGTTTACTGACGGCCACGACGGAGAGCATTTCCCGGATCACGAGCTGTTGGAGCTTTTGCTCTATTATTCGGTACCGAGAAAGGACACCAATGAAACCTCTCACCGCCTGATGGAGGAATTCGGCACGCTGGAAAAGGTGCTGGATGCCGAGCGCGACCGCCTGCTCTCGGTAGAGGGAATGGGTGACAGTTCGGCGGTTCTGCTTGCACTGGTGCGGGAGCTGGCGCGGCGGTATACCGCCGCGAAAATGGAAATCGACCGGGATTTGCCCGTGTTTGACACGCCGGAGAAAATTACCGCGTTCCTGCGCCCGCGCTTTGTGGGCGTGACGGTGGAGCGGGCATATCTGCTTTTGTTTGACAACGCAATGCACCTGCTGGATGTGCGCCATCTCGGGGACGGCGAGGTTTCCTCGGTTCTCGTTTCGGTGCGTAAAATCGCGGAATACGCCTTTCACAAGCACGCCGCACAGGTGGTGCTGGCACACAATCACCCGGGCGGTATTTCCGTACCCTCCGGGGAGGACATCACCCTCACGCGCAAGGTCTCGCAGGCTCTGCAATTGCTGGATATTCCGCTCTTAGAGCATTTCATCTTCTCCGATTACGGGTACAGCACGGTGCTTTCCGGGTGCGCGGAGGAGGGCGACGAGGAGGGCAACCGCGCCGCGGCAACCAACGCATACCATCGGTTTTCCAATCCAAACGAAAGAAAGGAAACAAAATGAACACGCAAAACAACGGGCAACCGGAGGAACGCCCCTCCGGAAACGAGAAAAAGGCGGGTACCCTGCGGCGGTTTCTCGCACGCAAGGACATTGTATTTTCCGCAAAGCGATACGGGATTGACGCCCTGGGCGCAATGGCACTGGGGCTTTTCGGGTCGCTGCTCATCGGCACGATTTTCAAAGCAATCGGACTCATCCCCCACCTCGGCTTTTTCGCCACCATCGGCGGGTATGCGCAGGCAGTGGCGGGTGCGGCAATGGCGGTGGCGATTGCGTACGCCCTGAAAGCCCCGCCGTTTGTGCTGTATTCCGCCGCCGCGGTGGGATACGCCGCCAACGCCCTTGGCGCGGCGGGGGGGCCGCTTGCGGTATTGCTGATTACCGTGGTTGCCGTGGAATGCGGCAAGGCGGTCTCCAAGGAGACGAAAATCGACATCATCGTCACCCCGTTCGTCACGGTATTCGTGGGCGGGGGGCTGTCGCTCCTGATTGCGCCCTACATCGGCAAAGCCGTCAGCTTTGTGGGCACCTTTATCGGTTGGGCAACCCTGCAACAGCCGTTTGTGATGGGTCTGATTATCTCCGTGGTGGTGGGAGTTGCGCTCACCCTGCCCATCAGCTCCGCGGCAATCTGCGCCGCCATCGGGCTTTCGGGCGCGGCGGTGGCGGGGGTCATCCCCGAAAACGCGGAGGGGCTGGCTCTCGCGGGCGGTGCGGCGGTTGCCGGTTGCTGTGCGCAGATGGTCGGCTTTGCGGTGATGAGCTTCCGCGAAAACCGCTGGGGCGGGCTTGCCTCGCAGGGGCTTGGCACCAGTATGATTCAGATGCCGAACATCATCCGCAATCCGCGTATCTGGATTCCGCCCACGCTGGCGTCGGCAATCACGGGGCCGCTTGCCACCTGCCTTTTCCGGATGAGAATGTACGGCGCGGCAATCAACTCCGGGATGGGAACCTGCGGGCTGCTTGGCCCCATCGGCGTGATTCTCGGCTGGTTCGGGGGCGAATACCCGGGGTCTGTGGGAGCAATGGACTGGATCGGCTTGGTGCTGATTTGTTTCGTCCTGCCCGCGGCTCTCTCCCTGCTTTTCTGTGAAATTCTGCGCAAGCTCGGATGGATCCGGGAAAATGATTTGACCCTCCCCTCTTAGTTTTGGGCTTGCATAATTCACGCAGACCGAAAACGGAAAATAGAAAGAAACCCGGCTTTACAGCCGGGTTTCTTTCTTAGACTGTGTCAAGGTAGCAGTGACTATGGAAGTTGTACAAGCTCCCGAAGAAACCGCCCTGTCAAAGCCCCCTGTTTCCGTTTTCGGTCTGCACGAATTTATGCAAGCCGGGGCGAAGCAGAATTTGCGCAGAATCGTCGAAATCGCCCCGAGAAGCGTATCTCATACGCTGAGGGGCGATTTCGGCGATAGAAAACGGAAAATAAAAGGAAACCCGGCTGTAAAGCCGGGTTTCTTCCTTAGACGATGTCAAGGTAGCAGTGACTGTGGAAGTTGTACAAGCTCCCAAAGAAACCGCCCTGTAAAAGCCCCCTGTTTCCGTTTTCGATCTGCACGAATTATGCGAGCCCCAATCAAAAGTCGCGGGGGGCAATTTCGTCCTCTATCTCTACGGGAATGCCTGCCGCATCCGAGCGGAATGCCGCCTCCATCACCTTCATCGAGCGCATCAGTTGCCCGTGCGTGACATACGGCGTTGCCTTGCCGTCAATCGCGGCGGCAAAGTTGCGGTAAAAATCGTGTACGTCCAATTCAGGGCGGGGAATCCACTCCTCCTTGGTGGTCTTTTCGTCTCTCGGTGCCATCGTCTTGGTAAACCCGGCAGAGGTCACCACCGGTGCCACGTCCTTGTCCTCCCAGGAGCGGCAAAGCACCAGGCGACACTCGTCCTTCCAGTCATTCACACAGCCGGTGCCGTTCACCCCCGTGATATAAAAACGGGGGAGCGAGATAAAGTTGGTGGTGCCTACCTCAATGCGCGCGGTGAGGTCGCCCTCAAAATACAGATCCAGCTTGAAGCCGTCGTCCACCTCGTCGTTGGTGATATGGTCACACCGGCAGTAAACCTTTTCGATTTTGCGGTCATCCACAATCCCGAGCATCTGATCAATCA